>JBCCRG010000361.1:0-4431 GCA_039208155.1 Bacteroidota bacterium
CACTTGCTCCGCGATCTGGCACCCAGCGTAGAGCACCACCCCGGCCCCGATCAGGCAGCGCGCTCCGATCGCGGCGGGCGGGGGCGTCGTGGCCTGCGTTGTCGCGCTCGCTGCGGCTTTCATCGGCAGCTTGCCGATCACGGCATGGTCGTCTACCCGGCATCCCGGTCCGATCTGCGTCCCTGCTCGCACGACCACATGATGCCCGATCTGCGTCTCGGCTCCGATCACCACGTCCGCCTCAATCACGCAGAAGTGACCGACCTCGACGCCGGGATCAAGGCGTGCGGTGGCATGGACTTGTGCTGTCGGGGCCACGTGTGGCAGCGCGGCTTCGCTCGGGTCGTGTTCCATGGCGGTACTCATTTGTGTGCGGCCTGTACGGTATCAGCCCCGTGAGTCTTTCCGCAGCCCGCTAGAGCGTCTGCTGCGCCGCTTCCAGGACACGCAGGACGCGGACGCCGCTCGGGCCATCCGTGCGTGGCGTGGTGCGGGTCTGCACGCAGGTGAGAAAGTGCTCGAGTTCGAGGCGGAGTGGCTCGGATTCGGTAAGGGGTACCGAGGCCCCAGCGCCGGTACGTGGGACCGGCCCCTCAGCGTCCCAGTCGGCTCCCTTGTCGTGGAGCACGAGTTTGTCGGCCCACGGCTGCCGGTCGTCGAAAACCGCCATCGCCTTCGAGCCGACGACCACGAGGCGCTGCTCTTTGTAGGGGTGCAGCCACGACACGAAGATGTGCGCCTGCACGCCATCGGGGAAGGCGAGGTGGGTCACGGTGGTGTCCACGATGCCAGGCCGGAGGTAGGCCCCACCGTGTGCCGTCACGTCCATGGGCTCGGCTCCCACGAGGCGCAGCAGCACGGCGATGTCGTGCGGCGCGAAGCTCCAGAGGATATTCTCCTCCCGGCGAAAGCGGCCGAGGTTGAGGCGGTTGGAGTAGAGGTACTGGAGGGCACCGAGGGTGCCCTCCCTCACCAGCCCTTCCAATGCGAGGACAGCGGGGTGATATTCGAGGAGGTGCCCGACCATCAGGATCCGCGACCTCGCTTCGGCTGCCGCTACGAGGCGCTCGCCGTCGGCCACGGTGAGCGCAAGCGGCTTCTCGACGAACACATCGCGGCCCGCATCCAGGCAGCGGAGACCGAGCGGGGCATGCGTCGCAGCAGGGGTGCTGATTGCCACGGCAGGCGCGTCGCACCGAGCTAGGGCCTCGTCTGGGTTGTCGAAGCACGGCACCGCGGGGTAGCGTTCGGCGACCACCGCGCGCTGGACAGGATCCGGCTCGCACACGCCCGCCAGTGCACCTAGCGCGTCAAGGTTGCGGGCGATGTTCTTGCCCCAGTAGCCGTGACCAAACAGGAGGACGCCGGGGTATTTGACGTCAGGAGAAGCAGACAAGAACGGGGACCGTTGGGCAGAATCGGGAGGCAGCGCACGCCCGTAAATTTACGGCCGCTCTTTCGTCCCGGACCGGTTTCTCCCCCAGCCGTGCGCCTCGCTCTCTTCTCCGACGTCCACGCCAACCTACAGGCGCTCGAAGCCGTCCTGGCGCACATCGACGCGACGGGGGCCGACCACCTCGTGTGCCTCGGTGACACGGTCGGCTACAACGCGGACCCCAAGCCCTGCCTCGACCTCGTCCGCGAGCGCTGCGACGTCGTCCTCCTCGGCAACCACGACCGCGCCGTCGCGCTCGGCGACGAGATCCACCATCTCCCCCGCGACGGCCAGGCCGCGGCCACGCTCCACCGTACGCTCCTCTCGGAAGACGACCTCGCCTACCTCGCCGCCCTCCCGCTCGTCGTGGACGAGGAGCCATGCACCTACACCCACGCCTCGCCGGAGCGGCCGGGCGACTGGCTGCGACTGGAGTCTTTCTGGCAGGTCAAGGGCCAGTTCGACCACTTCGCGACCGCTGTCTGCTTCATTGCGCACTCGCACCTGCCGGGCGTCGTCTCCGACAAGCTCGGCGTGCTGTCCGTCCGGCAGGGACCGCGCTACCTCATCAACGTTGGCAGCGTTGGCCAGCCCCGCGACGGCGACCCACGCGCCTGCGTCGCCTTCTTCGACACCGAAACCTGGAGCTACCGGCTCGACCGCGTCGGGTATGACGTGGAGGCCACCGTACGACGAATCGAGGAGGCGGGCTTGCCGAAGCGGCTCGGCGAGCGGCTGCGTCGTGGGCTGTGATAGACGCCTCGGCCGTTGGCTCGCAGGATCCAGGCCAGACCTTGTGGGTTTCCGGCGGGGCCTTCCTTGCTACCACTCCTGCTGATGCTCCTCACCCCGCTCCCCGACGCCGCCCGTCTCTGGATTTTCACGTCCACCGCGCCGCTCACGGCGGACAACCAGGCCGCCCTGCTCGCGCAGGTGAACCGCTTCCTCGACCGCTGGACCTCGCACGAGCGACCGGTACGCGCTGCGGCAACGGTGCTCCACGACCGCTTCCTGGCCGTAGGTGCTGTCATCGAAGAGGGCGCGCCCAACGCGGGCGTTTCCGGCTGCGGCATCGACAAGCTGACGCATGCGGCGGCAGAAGCGGGGGCCGCCTTGGGCACATCCTGGGCGGACGGATTGCTCGTCGTCTTCGAGGACACTGATGGGCGCGTTCGGGTCGTGCCCCGCCGGGAATTCCGCGCGCTCGGCCGCACCGGGGACGTCCACGCCGACACGGCGGTCTTCGTGACGACGCTCGACACGGTCGGGGCACTGCGGGCGGAGAGCCTGCGCCGTCCTGCGCATGAAAGCTGGCACGGGCGTACGTTTCGACTGGAGCCGCCCCCACACGCGACATCGCAGCACACGGCGGCCTAGCACCCCTGCCCGCCGATGCTCGTGCCCCGCCTGCCCACCCCGGTCGAGAAGCGCATCGCGCAGCTCGACGACCGATCTGCGGAGTTGGTCGTCGGCGGGCTCTTCCTCGGCGGCATCATGGTGGTCGGGACGGTGGGCTATATGCTCATCGAGGGCTGGTCGTGGCTCGATGCGTTCTACATGACGTTCATCACGCTCTCGACCATTGGGTTCAAGGAGGTCGGGGAGTTGTCGGGGGCGGGCCGCCTCTTCACCATCGCGATCTCGCTCGTCGGGATCGGAGCGGTGGCGTTCATTGCTACGCGCGCCATCCAGCACCTCGTCGCCACCCAACGCTACCTCCAGCGCCGCATGCAACGCCGCATCGACAACCTCACGGGCCACTACCTGATCTGCGGCTACGGCCGCCTCGGCCGCCGCATCGCCGACGACCTGCACCGCGCGGGCCTCGGTGTCGTCGTGGTCGACCGCCAGGACGTGCGCACGGCCGAACTGCACGAGGCAGGCGTGCTCTACGTCCATGGGGACGCACAGGAGGAGGTGACGCTCCTCAGCGCGGGCATCGAGCAGGCTGCCGGGCTCGTGCTCACGCTGCCCGACGACGCGGCCAATGTGTTCACGGCGCTGACGGCGAAAGGGCTCAAGGCGGACCTGTTCATCCTCGCACGCACGAACCACCACCCGAACATCGCCAAGCTCCTGCGCGCAGGCGTCGACAAGGTCATCTCCCCCTACGAGATCGGGGCGGACCGCATGGCACAGGTTATCCTTCGCCCGCACGTAGACCGGTTTATGGAGCAGGTGATGAACGTGTCCGCGCTCGACCTTGACATGGAGCAGGTCGAGATCCAGCCCGGAGCGCTGCTCGACGGGAAGACATTGGCGGAGTCGTCCTTCCGCAGCGCGTTCGACGTGATCGTGGTTGCGGTCCTGCCCAAACGCGCCTCGCCGCTCATCGCCGCGACGGACTCGTCCGCCGAGGCTCACGGCGACAGCCGCCAGGACTGGCAGTTCAACCCGCAGGCCACCACGCGGCTGGACGCAGGCGACGTGCTCATCGTGCTGGGCCACCCCGAGGCGATCCAGGACCTCCGGACGCGCGGCTGCAACGCCGACGACTGACGCGCAAGCCCGCTTCGCTTCAGCATGGACCGATGGAACGCCAGCGTGACGCAGCGTGGCGGTATCTACCGGACAGGTCCGGACGCACGAAGCTTGAAATCGAGCACGTAGCGCAGCCCTCGGGAACGTCTTTTTCAGGGGGCCGCGTATATTGCCGTCCGTTTGATTTCACGCCTCAGACCTATGCGTTTTCTCCGCGCCGCGCTCGTCGTCTGCCTCGCGCTCATCGCCTCCGTGCTGCTGGTCGCTCCGACGAGCCTCGCCCAGGGCAACCCCGACACGGGACCGAACTACTTCAGCCAGTCGTGGCTGATCGACGTGATCGAGCGCCGGACGGATAACATCGACGAGATCCCCCCGGTCTTCTACAACTACCACGTCATCACGGAAGACTCGCGGCTGCAGGCCCGGCTCAACGTCTACCGTGCCTACGGCCGGGAGAACAAGCCGCTCATCCAACTCCTCAACCGCAACACGCTCGAAGACCTCCGCCCCGG
>JBCCRG010000362.1:0-4413 GCA_039208155.1 Bacteroidota bacterium
CTCCCCGGCGACACCGGCTACGCCCTCGCCCGCTGGACGGGCCGCCGCGCCGCGCAACCGCTCGGCCGCGACCGCACCGGTCCTGACCTCCCCGCCGTGACTGCCTTGCGCCGCTTCGCCCGCCAGACGCTCGCCTCCACCGACGTGGACCTCGTCGTGTGCGGCCACGTCCACCTGGGCGAGTGCACCACCTGGCCGGAGGGCACGTATCTCAACGCGGGCTACTGGTTCGGCCACCGCACCTTCGGCTGCCTGAGCGCCGACGGCCCCGCTTTGATGCACTGGGACGGGACTACGGCCCGCCCCTGTCGCGTTCGTGCCGACGGCGACGCGTTCGTGATCGATGTCACCGAGGCGCCCGCTGCGGTCGCGCTCGCCTGAGTCCGCTGCGGCCTTACTCCCCCCGCTTGCCACCACCCCCATGCCCGACCGTCCTTCCTACTCCGACGAGGAACTGGCGCGCTTCTTCGAGGAGCGTGCGGCCCACGGCACCATCGGTGCTGCCGGTACCATCGGCGAGGCCACCCGCGACGTCCAGCCGCCCGACGGCGATGGCGCGCGGGGTACCGCGCCACGGCCACACGGTCCAGCCAGGCCCGGCGACCCGCGCCCCGTGACGCCGACGAGTGTCGAGACGCGGACGGAGACGCTGCTCAAGCGCGGCGGCATCGCGGTGGGCGTGCTCGCGCTGCTCGGACTGGTCTTCTTCCTCTACCTCTGGTCTGGCATCCCCTCGCTGGAGGAGATCGAGAACCCGGAGAACCTCGAATCGACGCTCGTCTACAGCGCTGACGGTGAGGAACTGGCCCGCTACTACCTTGGCGAGAACCGCACCTGGGTGCCTGTCGACTCACTCCCGAACCATCTGATCGACGCGCTCGTGGCGACGGAGGACCGGCGGTTCTTCAACCACTGGGGCCTCGACCTCTACGGCCTCGCTGTGGTGTTGGTGAAGGCCCCGTTCGAGGGCGTACGCGGGGCGTCCACGATCTCGCAACAGCTGGCACGCAACCTCTACCGCATCCGTAAGGGCGGCGACCCAGGCATACGCGGGAAGCTCCGTGAGATGCTCACCGCGATCCAGATCGAGCGCAACTACACCAAGCGCGAGATCATCGAGATGTACTTCAACACGGTCACCTTCTCGAACAACGCGTTCGGGGTGCAGGCGGCGTCGCGGACCTACTTCAACAAGGACGCCTCGCAGCTGGACCTCGGCGAGAGCGCCGTGCTCGTCGGGATGCAGAAGGCGACGACCTTCTACAACCCCGTCCGCAACCCCGGCAACGCGCAACGGCGCCGCAACGTGGTGCTCAACCAGATGGTGAAGTACGGCTACCTCGAAGAGGGTACCTACCGCGCGCTCGCGCCCGACTCGGTGCGGACCGATTTCCAGCCGTACTCCCACACTGACAACATGGCCCCGCACTTTGCGGAGGTGCTGCGCCTCTGGATGCGCGACTGGGCCGAGGCCAACGGCTACGACATCTACCGCGATGGCCTCCAGGTCTACACCACGCTCGACAGCCGCGTGCAGGCGCTCGCTGAGGCCGCCGTCGTCGAGCAGATGGCGAAGCTCCAGGCCGTGGTCGATGTGGACTGGTCGGCCGCCGACCGCTACTTCTCCCAGAGCGAGGACAACTACGTCCGCTACGTCGCCGACAACGACGTGGAGCCGTTCGCCTACTACTGGGACCGCTTCAGCGACACCTACGTGGACGCGTTCATCAGCGAGACGCGGCGCGCGCAGATTCTCCGCAACGCCGGCTTCAGCCGCGACGACGCCATCGACTCGCTGCGCACGGACGCGGTGTTCATGGACTCGCTGCGGACGGAGAAGACCCGCCTCGAAGCGGGCATGGTCGTCGTCGATCCCACGACCGGCGCGGTGCGCGCGTGGGTGGGTGGCAAGAACTTCGTCGAGGACAAGTTCGACCACGTGATGCAGGCGCAGCGGCAGCCGGGCTCGACGTTCAAGCCCTTCGCCTACGCTGCGGCCATCGACAACGGCTTCTCGCCCTACTACGCACTGCCCGACACCGGCTTCACTTGGCGAATCCCAGGCCAACCTGCGTGGCGTCCGCGCGGCGGCGGCGGCGGCGGGATGAAGACGCTCGCGCGGGGCCTCGCCACGTCCAACAACACCATCACGGCGCGGCTTACGCGCGAACTCGGCCCGGCCCGCGTGGCGCTCTACGCGCAACGCATGGGCGTCCAGAGCCCCATCGACGCCGTCCCGTCGGTTGCGCTCGGGCCGAGCGACGTGAACCTGCTGGAGATGACCGCCTCGTACGCGACGCTCGCCTCTGGCGGCATCTACCGCCCGCCCACGTTTGTCGCGAAGATCACGGACCGCTTCGGCAACACGGTCGCCGCGTTCTTCCCGGAGGACAGCGGCCAGGAGGCGCTCAGTGCCTCGTCGGCCTACACCGTCGTGGATATGATGCGCGGCGTGGTCGACTACGGCACCGGGCGGCGCATCAACGTGAAGTTCGGCCTCGGCGAGTACGATCTCGCGGGGAAGACCGGCACCACGCAGGAGTCGGCTGACGGCTGGTTCATCATGATGCACCCCGAGATGGTGGTCGGCGCGTGGGTCGGCTGGAACGACCGTCGCGTGTCCTACCGCTCGGACTGGTGGGGCCAGGGCGCGCACAACGCGCTCTACCTCGTGGGCGACTTCACGCGCCGCCTCAGCCGCGCCGATGACCCCGCGATCCGCCTGGCGAAGACGCGCTTCCGCGAACCACCTGGCTACGTGGAGCCGATCCCGCTCGACATGCAGTACGAGGACCAGTGGTACGACCGCACCGAGTGCCGCGAACTCACCGGCGAGAACTGCGACGGCCCTAGCGGTAGCGAGGCTGGACGACCGGAATCGGGTCGCATCGAGTGGTAGGGACGCTGTCAGCTTTCGGCTGTCAGCTTACGCACCGACCTCTTCGGCGCGGGCGGCGAGGCTCTCCCACTGCGCGTAGAGGCGCTTCAACTCCTGCTCGGCCTCGGCGAAGGCATCCATCGTGGCCGAGAACTCCTCGGGACGGTTGTAGAGGTCTGGGTCGGCCATCTTGACCTCCAGCGCGTCCTTCGCCTCCTCCTTCATCGCGATGGTGTTCTCGACGCGTTCGATGGCCGGTCGCAGTAGCTCGGCGGGCAGTGTGGCGGCGTCGAGCTTTTCGCCCTTCTGGAGCGCGCGGTAGAGCTGATTGCGTAGCTCCGCCTCCCGGCGCTTTTCTTCCTTGGACTTCTTGCCACCGGACGAGCTGCTGCCGGATGACCCCTTCGAGGTCGGCATGGGAGCGGTTTGCGAACCGCCCCTACCGGCTCCGGTGTCGTGCCCGGATTTCGGTACCGTACCGTTCGCTTGCTGGACCTGCGCGGCCGTGCCGTGCGTGCGCTGCCACTGGACCTCGGTGTAAGTCCCCTCGTAGGTCCGCACGTCGCCGTGCTCGACGTACCACACCGCGTTGACGACCTCGTCGAGGAAGGCGCGGTCGTGGCTGATGAGCACGAACGTGCCACCGTACTGCCGCAGCGCCTCGGCGAGCACGTTCTTCGAGGCGATGTCGAGGTGGTTCGTGGGCTCGTCGAGGACGAGGAAATTGACGGGCGAGAGGAGCGTCCGGGCCAGGGCGACGCGGCTGCGCTCGCCGCCGGAGAGCACCGCGATGGGCTTGAAGACGTCGTCGCCGTGGAAGAGGAACGCGCCCGCGAGCGCCCGCAGCTCGGTGTCGGAGTGGCCACGCGCCTTCTCGCGGAGCGCTTCGAGGATGTTCTGGCTCGGGTCGAGGTCGTCGGCCTGGTGCTGCGCGAAGTAGCCCGTCGTCACGCGGTAGCCTTCGTCGCGCGTCCCGTCGAAGTCCTCCGAGTCGATGAGGATGCGCGCGAGCGTCGACTTGCCTGCGCCGTTCTTGCCGATGAGCGCGAGCTTCTGCCCCCGCTCGATGCGCAGCGGCCCGGCGTCCTCGAAGACGACGTTCGCCGTGCCCTCGTGCGTCGGATACGCCTTCGAGAACGGCGACAGCTCCAGCACGGCACGGCCCGATGGGGCGGGCTCGGGAAAGCGGAAGCGGATCGCGGCATCGTCGGACGGCGGCGGCGGAATGCGCTCCAGCTTGTCGAGCATCTTAACGCGGCTCTGCACCTGCTTGGCCTTCGTCGCCTTGTAGCGGAAGCGCTCGATGAAGCGCTCCGTCTCGGCGATCATGCGCTGCTGGTTCTCGTAGGCCGCCGCCTGCAGCGCGATGCGTTCCTCGCGCTCCTCCATGTAGAAGCTGTAATTGCCCGCGTACGCGTCGATGCGGCTATCGCGCAGCTCGGCAATCTGCGTCACCATCCGGTCGAGGAAGTAGCGGTCGTGACTCACTACAACGACCGCGCCGGGGTAGGAGCGGAGGTACTCTTCAAGCCACC
>JBCCRG010000363.1:0-4408 GCA_039208155.1 Bacteroidota bacterium
CAGCGCGCTCGCGGAGATCGCCTCCAACCCGATGCTGCTCACGACGATGGCCATCGTGCACCAGGAGGAGAAGCGGCTGCCCGACCAGCGCGTCGCCCTCTACAAGCGGGCCGTGGATGTGCTGCTGCGGCGGTGGCAGACATACAAGACCGGCGAGGCGCTGCCCGACGACGCTCTCGCGCCGTTTCTCAAAGACGAACGGCGGCTGCGCGCGACGATGGAGCGTCTGGCCTACGAAGCCCACCGGACGGGGCACGGCAACCGTGAGGCGGCGGCGCTCGACCGCATGGACGCCCTCCGTCTCATCGAAGAGCGGATGGGGTCGCTGGACCTCGCCGAGGCCTTTCTGACGTACGTGGACCGGCGCGCGGGTCTCCTGACCGGGCAGGGTGGGACGACCACCAAACCGGACACGTTCACGTTTCCGCACCGGACGTTTCAGGAGTACCTCGCCGGGTGCCACTTGCTGAGCGAGCGCGGCATCGGACGTACGCTCGATGCCCTGGCGGAGGAGGGCGACTACTGGCGCGTAGCCGTCCAGTTGGCCGCCGAAGAGCTGTTCTACACCAACAAGGGAGGGCAGAACGATGTGCTGGACTTGGCCTATGGGCTGTGCCCGGCCATGCTGCCCGATACCCAAGCGGGGCAGCGCCGTGTGCTGTGGTCGGCGGCGATGGCTGTGCTCGTCGGGCGCGAGCAGGTGGAGGCCGATACGGGCGGGCCAAATGGCGGCGGGCCGTACCTCGACCGCCTACGCAGCCACCTCGTGACGATGCTTGGGGGCGTGCTCCCGCCGGTCGAGCGCGCTGAGGCGGGACGGCACCTCGCCGTTCTCGGAGACCCCCGCCAGGCAGTGACAACGGTGGAGCACATGGACTGGTGCTTGGTCCCCTCAGGGCCGTTCCAGATGGGAAGTCCTGACTCAGACGACCTGGCCGCTGAATACGAGAAGCCGCTGCACGAGGTCACGCTCACCTACGATTACTGGATCGGGCGTTTTCCTGTCACCACGGCGCAGTGGTGGGCCTTCGTCGAAGCCTCCGGGCACGAGCCAGAACATCAGAACAGCCTCAAAGGCTTTGCCAACCATCCAGTGGTCTACGTGACCTGGTACGAGGCGCAGGCGTTCTGCGACTGGCTCACGGAGCAACTGCATCAGGTGGCGGCAGAGGCGCGAGACGTTTGGGAGCATGCTAGTGGATCCGAGGGGACACTTTGGCGCGGACTGCTCCGTCGGCAACTACGGGTAAGCCTACCGAGCGAGGCTGAATGGGAAAAGGCCGCGCGGGGCGATAGTGATGCGCGGCGCTATCCGTGGGGTGACAGTTGGGATGCGTCCAGGTGTAACAGCGGTGAGACGGGGGTCGGTAAGACCAGCGCGGTTGGGAGCTTCCCAGTGGGTAAGAGCCCGTTCGGAGCGGAGGAGGCGAGCGGCAACGTGTTTGAATGGACGCGCAATTCCTACCAGCACGACCTGTACACGCAGCGTGCCGAACGCCAGGTTATCGATCCGAGCAGCCCAAAGGTGAGTGACCGTTATGTGTTGCGTGGCGGCGTGTTCGGCGGCGATCAGGGTCTCGATCGCTGCGCCTGTCGTGACCTCTGCATCCGCCCAGACTTCATCAGCAGCGTCATCGGTTTTCGTGTAGTTATTCGTCCTATCCCTGAAGGCTGAGCCGGTCACCCCCTGCTTCTCTCCCCCTGAAGGGTCGAGAAGCGGTCCCCCTCGCGGGCAAAGGGGACAGTTGGATCGAGGTCGGCACAGCGGTGGGCGGCTAGCGCGTGGCTCTGGCCGCGCGGTCTTGCAGCGCGATGAGGTCTGGCTTCATCCCACCCACCAGGTCATCGGGCCAGGGGAGCACCGCGATGGGACGCATGAAGCCGGGCACGTCGAGCGCGGTAAGGAGGGCGTCGAGGTCGGCCTCGGCCTCCACGAACGCGACGGGGCGGTGGCCGAACTCGGCGTCGGGGACGGGCACGACGGCGGCACGGCGCACGCTGGGCAGCCGCAGCAGCGCCGCCTCGACGGCCTCGGGCTGGATGTTCTCGCCGCCCGAGATGAACATCCGGTCCTTGCGTCCGACCACCTGTAGCAGCCGCTGCCCGTCAATCTCTACCCACGCCCCGATGTCGCGTGTGGCGAACCAGCCATCGGTATCGAACGGCTCCGTCAGGGTGGCGCCCGCGTCGGCGTCGTGGGCGAGGTAACCTGCGAAGCGCGTCCATCCGCGCACGAGGATCTCGCCGTCGTCAGCCAGCCGTACCTCACGGTGAGGCAGCACAGCCCCAGCGGTCCGCAGTGCGTCGAAGCGCGCATCTGGCAGCGTGGCGGTCACCGTCGAAGACATCTCCGTCATGCCGTAGCTTGTGAGGACGGGCAACCCCGCGTCGTAGGCCTCGCGAAGCAGGTCATCCGGGATGGCGCTGCCGCCGAGGAGGAGCGCGTCCATCCCGCGCAGCGCGTCCAGGTCGGCAGGTGTCGCGGTGTCGAGTGCTCGGCGGAGCTGCGTGGTGACGAGCGAGGCGTGCGTGACGCTGTAGCGCCGGACGGCCTCCACGAGCGGCGTCTTCGGCGGCGGCAGCACGACGGCGGCCCCTGCGAGCGCACACCGGACGAGGATCGCGAGCCCGCCCACGTGGTAGAGCGGAAGGTCGAGCAACCAGCGGTGGTCCGGTCCGAGGCCGAGGCGGTCGATCCAGCCGCGCGCGCTCCAGGCGTGGTTGCCCCACGTGTGCAGCGCCGCCTTCGGCGTGCCCGACGAGCCGGAGGTGTGTATGAGGGTGGCGGGTTGGCTGTCGGCTATGGGCTGCTGGCTATTGGCGGGGGTAGCGTGAGAGAATGAGGTGAGGGAATGGGTAGGGAGGCCGAACGCGGCGTCCGAGCGGTCAGTGACGAGGGCAGCCGGGGCGAGGCGGGCGAGCAGGTCGGCGAGCGCCGCGTCGGGTAGGCGGAGGCTCAGCGGAGCCGCGACGACGCCCACGCGCCAGCAGCCCCAGAGCAGCGCAATCAGGTCGAGCGACGGATCTGCGAGGAGCGCCAGCCGGTCGCCCCGTTTGAGGCCGTGGTCGGCGAGCCAGGCAGCGGATCCGTTCACGCGTGCATCGAGGTCGGCATACGTCACGGTGCCGTCCGCAAGCACAAGCGCGGGTGCGTCGGGCGACTGCTGCGCCGCAGCGTAGACCGGGTCAGGGGAGGCGGCACTCACAGCGCGACGGGCGTGAGGCGGTCGAGGTCGATGGCACGCGGAGCCAAGGCGTGCGCTACGTCCACGCGCGGCTGTCCGAGCGGCAGCGGCGGCGCGTCGGGCACGAATACGTCGGCGGCGAGCCAGCGGTAGGTGTCCAGCCCGGCAGGCGTCGGCGGTGCCTCCGGCGTCCCCGAGGCTGCTGCCATCGCCACAAGGCCCTGCAGGCCCACACCGCTCTCAAACGCGGCGCTCCACGTCACGCGCATCCCGAGGTCCCGCGCCCGCTCGGCAAGTGACCAGGCCTGCGCGCCACCGAGAAACGAGGGTTTGAGCACGACGGCCACGGCGTAGGCATGCGCGTCCAGGTCACGTGCTGCCATCGCCGTCACCGATTCATCGAGCGCGATGGGCAGGCCTGTCTCGGCGGCGAGGTCGGCCAGCCGCGCCGGATCGGCCAGCGGCTCCTCGATGTACTCGATTGGCGTGGCCCCCAGTGCATCGGCAAAGCGGCGCGCCTCATCGTAGGACCACGCGCGGTTGGCATCGAGGCGCAGCGCGACGGTGGGGTGCGCCGCATGGAGGCGGCGTACGAGAGCGGCCTCGTCGCTGAGGTCGCTGCGTCCGACCTTCAGCTTGAGCGCGTGATAGCCTGCGTCGGCGAGGCGTGCGGCGTCGGCGAGGATAGCCTCGGGCGTACCGCTCAGGAGGCCGTTCAGCGGAACGGATGTCCCAGGAGCCTCAGCCAGCACACGAGGGACTGAACTGGCAGCGTTCGCGGCCCGGAGGTTCCAGCGCGCGAGGTCGAGGCCAAAGCCTACCGACGGCGGCAGCGCCGGGTCAAGCGGCGCATCTGCAGCGAGGGGGACCGGTCCTTTCAGCGACTGGAGGGCGGCGATCGTGTCCTCAACGGTTTCGGTGCTGAACCCGGGCAGCGGGGCCACATCGCCCCAGCCTGTGTGCCCATCCTCCTCCAGCCGGACGAGCAGGCCTTCGCGCACCGTCACGGTCTGCCCGCGTAGCGGCAGCGGACGCACGAGGGGGAGCTGGTAGCGGAACGCCGAGAGAGAGGCAGCCATGGGGAGGAGATGCTGGTCGCTCCTCGCAACGAAGCGCGGGCGCAGTTGCTCCGCCCGAACAGCTTCGGCAGGGCTCCTGGTAGGTTCGGCCTGCTCGGTATACCGGATGGCGCTGCCAGCGGTAGCCCTGGGGGCGTCTACTCG
>JBCCRG010000364.1:0-4408 GCA_039208155.1 Bacteroidota bacterium
GCGATCACGGCCGCCGCCGCGTCCGAGCCCGTGTTCTCGTTGTCGTGGAGCACGAGCACGTCCACCGCGCAGCCCGGCTGCTCGGCCATTACAGCCCGGGCCACGGTGTCCCCCACGGGCAGCGTGACGGTGCGCTGGGCCAGCACGGTCGGAGCCGTGGCAATCGCGAGCGCGGCCAGGGTGAGCGTGGCAAGACGGTTCATGCGTCGATGGGTCTTTCGCCGACGGTTCATGCGGCGGTACGTTGGGCGAGGACGATGCGGTCGCGCCCAGCGAGGTCCTGGCGCAGTTCGGTCTGCCGGAAGCCAGCGCTGGCGAAGAGGTCGCGGACGGCCCGGCCGTAGTCGGCGTGCGTCTCCACCACGAGCCAGCCTCCTGCGAGGAGCAGGTCGGCCGCCACCACGGCGAGGGCGCGGTAGAACCGGAGTGGGTCGCCACCAGTGATGAGCGCGCCCTCCGGCTCGAAGTCGCGCACCTCCGGCTGGAGGCCGTCGAGTTCGTCGTCGGGGACGTACGGTGGATTAGAAACCACGAGGTCGAAGCGGCGCTCGACGCGCTCGGCGAAGCGCGGGTCGAAGAGGTCGGCGTGGACGAACGCGACGTCGAGGCCGAGCCGCTGCGCGTTGCGCATCGCCACATCCAGGGCGTCCGGCGCCACGTCGACAGCGAACACCTCGGCGTCGGGCCGCTCGTGCTTCACCGCCAGCGCGATGGCCCCGCTGCCCGTCCCGATGTCGAGCACCCACGGCGTATGCTCCGGGGTCGCGTCCGGCAGGGTCTTCAGCGCCGCCTCCGTAACCTCTTCCGTCTCTGGACGTGGGATCAGCACAGCAGGCTCGACGCGCAACGCGAGGCCGTAGAAGTACGCCTCGCCGGTAACGTACTGCAGCGGCTCGCGCGCCAGCCGACGCACCACGAGCGCCTCGTAGGCGGCGGCGTCCGCAGCACTGACCTCGGCTTCGGGATAGATGAGCAACTGCGCCCGCCGAACGCCTGTGACGTGTTCGAGCAGCCACTCGGCGTTGCGCTCGGGGGCCTCCACGCCCGCCGTGCGCAGGCGCGTGATGGCGGCGTTGAGCAGAGCGCGGCGTGTGAAGGCAGGCATCGACCGTGGCGTCGGAGAGCGATACCCGAGTATAGCACGCCGGGAAGAACGAGCGAGGAATCCCCCGCCCTCTTGCTCCCGTTCGAGGGGACACGCCACCTTTCGGCCCTTTCCACCTCGTCACCCGATCCACTCCCGCCATGGATTCGTACTACGGCCAGACCATCCTCGTCACCGGTGCCTCCGGCGGCATCGGCGAGGCGATGGCGCGCCAACTCGCCTTCCAGCAAGCCCGCCTGCTGCTCACCGCCCGCAGCGCCGACAAACTCGAGGCGCTCGCGGAGGAGTTTCGCCGCGCCGGGGCTGAGGTCCACGTCTTCCCGCACGACCTCGCCGAAGCGGGGGCCGCGCAGACGCTCCACGAGCGCATCGCCGCAGCCGGGCACGCCGTCGATGTCGTCATCAACAACGCCGGCTTCGGGTACGTCGGCGCGTTCGCCGAGGAGGACGTCGCGAACGCCGAGGGCATGATCACGCTCAACGTGACGAACCTCGTGCTGCTGACGCGGCTTTCCCTTCCGGGCATGCTCGCGCGCGGGCGCGGCGGCGTACTCAACGTCGCGTCCACGGCCGCCTTCCAGCCCCTCCCCTACTTCAGCGTCTACGGCGCCACGAAGGCGTTCGTGAAGAGCTTCTCGGAGGCCCTCAGCGCCGAACTCGACGGCACCGGCGTGACGGTGACCTGCCTCTGCCCCGGCCCGACGCACACCGGCTTCGCCGACGAGGCGGGGATGGACGCCAAGTTCTTCCGCGTCGCCGAGACCGCTGAGAAGGTCGCCACCGTGGGCCTCGATGCGCTCCTGCGGGGCCAGCGGACCATCGTGAGCGGCCTCACGAACAAGGTCGGAGCCGTCGCCTCGCGCTTCGTCCCGACGGGGCCCGCGCTCGCGATCACAAAGCGCATCGTTGAGACCCAGGCGCTGGGCCAGGGCTGAGCCCCGCGACGCGCTGAGCCTTGGCACTGCACGCTGCGGTATGGACATGCGAGCGCCGAAGTCGCCCCTCGACGACCCCGGCGCTCCTCGCCATGCGGCTTGCGCTTTTCGGGAACCCTACTCCAGCCCGAAAAGGTGGCTGGCCGCACGGTGCTCGGAACCGTACCAGTCCGGATAGCTCGCCCCGCTCGACTGCACCCATTCCGCGAAGCGCGGGTAGCCCTGCGTGAGGTCGCGTTTCTCCAGCGGGTGCACGAAGCCTTCGGCCAGGTGCAGCGCCCACGGCAGACCCGCCTCGGTCCGGTAGGTCGTGCCGCCGCTGACATTGGTGCGGTCCTGGGAGGTACCGAAACGCTCCGTGTCGGCGAGGGCGGTCGGGGCGGCGTCGGGGAGGTGGACCTCACGGCCGCGGTCGTCCTTGCGGAAGAGGAACGGGTTGTACGGCGCGTCCATCAGCAGCGAGCCCTGGAGCGGCGTCGTGAACTCGACGAGCACGTTGACCGTGTCGCTCGCCAGCGGCGTCGTGCCCGCCTCGGTGTTGACGAAGCCAGCGGCGCCCGGCACGAGATCCTTGGCGTCGTCGAACGGGATGAGGACGGCGTTCTGGTGGCCTGCCTCGACGCCGTTGGCGGCCAGCGTGACCGTGCCTGGTTGGCGGCTGTAGGCCACCGACTGCACGAGTGACGCCGCCACCGGCAGCTCGACGCCGAAGCCACTCTTGAAGCCCGCGCCTACGGCCTGGACGGCATAGTCGGCCTCGAAGCGCACGACCTCGCTCGCGGAGTTCGTGATCTCGCGGTAGCGGTAGGCGACGACGAGGTCGTTGAAGTCGTAGTCACCCGTGCTCGGCCACAGGTCCTCGAAGGCGAGCGCGCCGAAGACGTACTCGCTCGGCGAGAAGCGCTCAAACGCCGCGTCCGCCTCCGTCGGGAAGTCGTCGAAGACGTCCGGTACGCCGTCGCCGTCCTGATCCTGGTTGTAGTTGGGCCCGGTGGCGCACGGCAAGAAGTCGAGGTCGTTGACGCCCTTGCTCATGGTGTGGACCTCCTCGAACTGCGCGGAGAGCCGGTCGACCCGGTAGAGCGTGCTCCCGGCGTTGAGGTAGATCTGGCCCTCGCCGTCCACCGTGCCGCCGTTGATGTTCTTCGGGAACGTGTTGATGAGTTCGACGGCCGTCTTCGACGTCGCATCGTTGTCGTCGATGCGCCACATCTTCTTCTTGGCGGCATAGTAGATCGACCCATCCACGGTGATCATGAGATCGCCGGAGTTCTGGTTGTCCACGCCGGGGATGCTCCACGACTGCACGACGGCAGCGGTGGCCGGGTCGATGCTGTAAAGCACCCGGTTGCTCAGCGCGTAGAGGGTGCCGCTCTGCGGCTCGAATGCAATCGCGTTGTGCTTCGTACCGACGGCCCCGACGAGCGCGAAGACCTGCGTGTCGAGGTCATAGCTGTAGAGGAAGGAGGCGTTGTTCTCGTCCTTCGTGGTGAAGTACATCATCTGCCCGATGGGGTCCACGGCCATGCCCGCCGTGCCGTAGGGCAGCGTCGGCAGCGTGGTCTCGGAGAACGTCGCGTAGTCCACGAGGAAGTGGTCGCGCGCGCCATTGACCGCCACGAGCGACTCGGTGCAGTTCGCCATGCGCCCGCTCGCGGCGGCGTAGGTGTGGCTGGCCTGCCCGTTCTGCACCGCGATCTCGGTCTCGGACACGGCCCCGGCGGCGTTGCGCTTCACGACGAGCGTCTCCGTGGCCGTGGGCATATTGAACGGCAACGTCGTCTGGCCGCTGGCGTCGGCCATGGCCGCACCGAGGTAGCGGCGCTCGCCGTCGGCGCTGATGCGCCACACGTCGTAGCGGGTAGGCACGCCGTTGCCTGCTTCGGTGAGCGTGAGCGCGAGCGGCTGGCTCGTGGCAAAGTCGAACGACGGCGAGGCGCTCAGGCCGTTGAGCGGCCCGGCGTCGGGGCTCGGAGCGCCTGCGTCGGGCGCGTCGAGGTCAGGGCTTGCCGCGTCGCAGGCGGCGAGGAGGAGGGCGACGCCGAAGACGAACGACAGGCGGCGCAGCGTGGTCAAGCGGTACATGGTGGCGTGGGTGGTGCCCGGCGTGGTGGTGCGCCGGCGATGGTGGTTGGTGTGCCCGCTTAGGTCCCGAACACCGTTCCACGAGCCTGGGCCGAGGCTCCCGCCCGTCCTAATCGCTGCGTTTTGCGGGTTAGCCCTGTGCTTTGACGCCGCCACGTGGCAGGGGACGCGCCTGAACCGACCTCTCCCCTGCCGGTCTGGGTGTCCAGGTTGGGGTACCTACCTGCCTGAATATCAGAACGAACACCCCTCGCTGACGCATAAGTACACACGCACTGGCCCC
>JBCCRG010000365.1:0-4381 GCA_039208155.1 Bacteroidota bacterium
GCCGTCCTCCACGAAGACTGCCCCGACGCCGAGTTCGGCGAGCATGGCATGCGCCAGCGTGCGGTTGGCCGGATCGTCCTCCGCGACGATGACGCGCAAGCCTTCGTAGGCGTCTGGAGCGCGACGGCTACCGGCAGCGCGTCCCTTCGAGATCCAGAGCGCCGGAGTGGGAGCGGCAGGCTGCGGGCTGGGCGCCGGTGGAACGCGCTGGAGGACCCGCTGCAGGGCGCGCTCCAGCGCAGCCGTGTCGAGCGGCTTGGCCAGGACCGCCTCGAACACCTCGGTGTCCTCCACCTGCGGGAGGTCGTAGGACGTGAGCAGCATCAGCGGGGTCGCGATGCCGTCGGCACGCAGCGCTCGCGCCAGGTCGGAGCCTGACGAGGCAGCGAGGCCGTAGTCCAGCAAGCCGACATCGAATGCCTGGGCGGCGAACAGGGCGCGGGCCTCGCTGGCCGCGCAGACGGTCGTGACGTCCATCGCCCAGCGAGACAGGAGCGCGCTCAGCAGGTCGCGGTTCGTCCCGTTGTCGTCCACGACGAGGGCACGGCGGCCTGCCAGCGAGGCCTGCGAGGTCACGGTGATGATCTCGCGGCGTCGCGGAGGCGTGGCTAGCGGGATCGTGAAGGTGAAGCGCGAGCCAATCCCCACCGTGCTTTCGGCGCGGATCTCGCCGCCCATCGCCTGGATGAATTCGTGGCAGATCGAGAGGCCCAGCCCGCTGCCCTCGTAGTGGCGTGAGATCGAGCTGTCCGCCTGAAAGAACGGCTCGAACACCTGCGCCAGGGAGTCCGCGCCGATGCCGATGCCGGTGTCTTCGACGCCGAAGCGCAGCAAGCGAGCCGCCTCGGGCGCGGGAACGGTGTCCACGCACACGCGGACGTAGCCTCGCTGCGTGAACTTGATCGCGTTGGCGACGAGGTTGCTTAGCACCTGGCCAAGGCGTCGCTCGTCGCCGAGCAGGACGGCGGGGACCTCCGGGGCGATCTCGTAGCTCAGCTCCAGCCCCTTCGCCCCGGCACGCGCGGCGTGCACCTGCAGGTGCTCCGCGACGAGATCGTGCACGTCCACGGGCGCGCGCTCCAGATGCAGCCGCTTGGCCTCGACGCTCGCGAGGTCGAGCACGTCGTTGATGAGGGCAACGAGCCGTTCGCCCGAGCTGATGATGACGTCGGCGTGGCTGCGGTGCTCGTCGGACAGCGCGGGGTCCATGCGCAACAGCTCTGCGAAGCCAAGGACGCCGTTGAGCGGCGTGCGGACCTCGTGGCTCATCGTGCTCAGGAACGCGGTCTTGGCGTGGTTCGCCGCCTCGGCGGCGTCGCGGGCCAGGAGGGCGCCCTGTTTGGCCTCCATCAGCGAGGCCTCGGCCTCGGCCAGTTCGAGCGCGTGCCCGATGCTGTCGGCCATCAGCTCGATGAGCTCGACATCGTGGTTGCTGAACGGAGCGGACCGGGGCGTGGTGCTGGAGAAGTTGAGCGTACCGTGGAGCGCGCCGCGCACCCAGATCGGCGTGCTGATGTAGGCCGCGATGCCGAGGTCGGTGTAGCACGGGTGGTCGTGCAGGTGCGGCTCGGCGGCGAGGTTGTGGTAGGCTACCGTCGCGCGCTGCTCCGCGACGGCAGCGCAGAGCATGTCGTCCAGTGCGAAGCGGGTGCCGCGCTGCAGCGCTCCATCGGGCGAGACCACAGCCGCAACGATGTAGGGCGTCTCTGGCGGCAACGCGCTGCCAGCAGGCTGAGGCACCTCGCCGAAGGTGCTCACGATGCCGAGCGGGAGGTCGAACATCGCCGACCCGGCGCCGAGGTGCGCATCGCAGAGTGCGGTAGTGTCAGCGTAGGTGGAGGTCCCCAGACGGTGGAGGTGCCGTAGCTGGTCACCGAAGCGAATTTGGGCACGCCGCTCGGATTCGAGTTCCAATTCGAGCCGTTTGCGCTCGGTGATTTCGTTGGCGAAGCCGATGAGCCGGATGATCCGTCCCTGCGCGTCCGTGACCGGGTTGAGGGTCGTGATCCACCACGTTTCGCGCCCCTCGAAGGGAATCATCTCCTCGTAGCTGATGTCGGCACGGGCCTCCACACAGCTCTGATAGCGTGCCTCGACGGCGAGCGCGAACTCCATGGGAATACGCGGGCTGAGGTCGCGCGGCGTCCGCCCCCGGATCCACGCGGTCGTGAAGCCGCTGAGGCGCTCGTGGACGGGATTGAGCTCGACGAACGTAAAGCGCTCCGCTAGCGGCGCATCTTCATCCACCTCGACCAGGAAGACAGCGAGCGCGCTGTGGCGATAGAGGCTGTCGAGGAGGGCGTGGTCAAGGTGGGGTACAGCCGACACGGGGGAGGACGAATCGGGAGAAAGGGCAGGGGAAGCCCACAGCGACAAACATCGTTCCGCTTCATCGCTCATCGTACCGTAACACGCGCGGCAAAACCCGGCGCAGCCCTGCGGCATTCGCCAGCGCGTCCCCCATCTGTGCTCCTCCTCTATGCCTGTTACCTTCGCCTCCCACTTCGACCGCGAACTGTCGTGGCTCCAGTTCAACGCGCGGGTCTTGCAGGAGGCGGAGGACGACCGGACGCCGCTCTTCGACCGTCTTTTCTTCCTCTCGGTCTGGTCGTCCAACCTGGACGAGTTCTTCCGCGTGCGGGTGGCGTCGCTGCGGACGCGCCAGCGGCTCGGCGAGGAAGTCGAGCGGACGGGCGAGGACCCCGCACGGCTGCTGCGCGAGATCTACGCGCGTGTGACGGCGCAGCAGGAGCGCTTCGGCCGGATCCTGCGTGGCACGCTGCTGCCTGCGCTCGAACGCGAGGGCATCGCGCTACTAGCGGACCGCCACCTCTCGCCAGCGCAGCATGCGTTTGTGCACGACCACTTCGCCACGCATGTGCGCTCGCATCTGGATCCGGTCGTGCTCACCGCGAACGATGCTGGAGGCGACGGAGTCCCGGACGAGACGCCGTTCCTCGTGAACAACCGACTCTACCTCGTTGCCGAGCTGTGGTCGCGTGGTGGAGGAGGCGGGCCCGCCTATGGCCTGGTCCACGTCCCCGCGCCGCCGCTCGACCGGTTTCTGGCGCTGCCGTCGGACGCGGAGGCGGACAGCACGCTCGCTCGATTGCCGCATCCGGTGCTCTTTCTCGACGATGTCGTGCGCGTTGGGCTGCCGAGCCTATTTCCCGGCTTCGAGGTCGGCGCAGCCTACGCGGTCAAGCTCTCGCGTGACGCCGAGCTGATCCTCGGCCCCGACCACGAGAAGTACGGCGACGACGAATACGACGTGGTCTTCAAGCGGCAGATTGAGGCGGCACTCGCCAAGCGGGACGAGGGCGTGCCGTCGCGCTTCCTCTACGATGCCCAGGCCCCGTTCGGGCTGCTCGCGTTCCTGAAGCAACGCTTTGGGCTCGCCGACGAGGACCTCGTGCCGGGTGGACGGACGCACAACCTGTCCGACTTCGCCAGCTTCCCACGCTTCGGCCGCGACGACCTCCGCTTTCCCAAACAGCCGCCGCTCGACCACCCCACGCTCACCGCCGCGCCGTCGATCCTGGGGGCCGTCCGCGAGCGCGACCACGTCGTCCACCCGCCCTACCAGTCGTTCCGGCCCGTGGTGCGCTTTCTCGAAGAGGCCGCCGCCGACCCCGACGTGACCGACCTCTGGATCACGCTCTACCGCGCCGCTGACGACTCCGCCGTGATCCAGGCGCTCATGCGGGCCGCCGAGCGCGGCAAGCGCGTCCACGCCTGCGTCGAGATCATGGCGCGCTTCGACGAGGCCCCGAACCTCCGCTGGGCCGAGGCGCTCAAAAAGGTCGGCGCGACGGTGCGTTACTCGTATCCCGGCCTGAAAGTCCACGCCAAGCTGATGCTCGTCGCGCGCCGCGAGGCTGACATGGCAGGAGGCGGCGCGGAGGGCGGCATCCGGCATTACGCCTACCTCGGCACCGGCAACCTCAACGAGAAGACGGCCCGCATCTACGCCGACCACGGGCTCCTCACCGCCGACGAGCGACTGACGGGGGAGGTAAGGAAGGTGTTCGCCTTCCTCATCGACCAGCAGGGCGTCATGCACGAGCCGGGCTATGAGGCGCCGACGTACGACCACCTGCTCGTCGCGCCGACGACGCTGCGCAGTGGCTTCGAGGCGCTCATCGACGTAGAGATCGCGGAGGCGCGGGCCGGGCGGCGCGGTCACATCGTGCTGAAGATGAACGCGCTCGAAGACCCGGCGATGGTCGAGAAGCTCTATGCAGCCAGCCAGGCGGGCGTCGAGATCGAGTTGATCTGCCGGGGTATCTGCGTGGCGCGGCCGGGCGTCCCGGGCCTGAGCGAGCATTTCCGTGCGCGCAGCATCCTCGGACGCTACCTCGAACACGCCCGCGTCTACGAC
>JBCCRG010000366.1:0-4373 GCA_039208155.1 Bacteroidota bacterium
CACGGCGAGCATGATCAAGGTGCCGATCCTCGTCGCGACGTTCCAACGCATCGAGGACGGGGACCTCGACTACGGGGCCGACCTCGTCTTCCGCGACTCGCTCCGCTACAGCGAATACGACCTCTTCGGCGACCTCCGCGATGGGGCTAAGGTACCGCTCCACCAGGCCGTCGAACTGATGCTCTCGGCGAGCGACAACACGGCGAGCCTGTGGCTCCAGCGCCTCTCCGGCGGCGGCACCGAGATCAACGCCTGGCTCGCCGCGCACGGCTTC
Organism: Bacteroidota bacterium; assembly: GCA_039208155.1. Classification (GTDB taxonomy): domain Bacteria; phylum Bacteroidota; class Rhodothermia; order Rhodothermales; family Rubricoccaceae; genus JBCBEX01. Next base: position 275 of record JBCCRG010000366.1, read on the forward strand.
AACGACACGCGCGTTAACAGCCGCACGCCAGGCCGCGAGGCCGCGCGCGAGGTCTATGGCTGGGGCCAGACGACGCCCCGCGAGATGGCGGAGTTGATGCGCCAGATCGTCGAGGGTGAGGCGATCAGCCCCGCCGCTGACGAGGAGATGCACCGCCTCCTCACCCGCACGTTCTACGACGACGAGGCCGTGGCCGTGCTCCCACCCAGCGTGCAGGCGGCCACGAAGCAGGGCGCGGTGATGGAGTCGCGCAGCGAGGTCGTCTACGTGCACGCACCGAGCGGGCCCTACGTCTTCTGCGTCGTCACGAAGAACCAGACCGACACGCGCTATGCGCCTGACAACGCGGGCTACGTGCTGCTGCGCGACCTGTCGCGGCTCTTCTGGACCACCTTCGAGCCCGACCACCCGTGGACCCCCGCGCCGGGCCACGAGCGATACCGCGGCGAGGGGTAGACGCCACCTCCCAAAAAGAAAACGGCGGCCCCTCCGTGCCAGGAAGAGCCGCCGTCGTTGCAGTGGGCTATGCCGTCGTGCGTCAGTTCATGAAGAGCTTGCCGTGCGGTGTCTGCCACACGAAGGCCGTTGGGATGCGCGCCCGCGTCGGGGCCTCGTCATCGGCCGCCTCCGTGGGCTCGTCATCGAGCAGCGCTTCCGCATCGCGGATCGCGCCCTCATCGACAGGCTCCGTGGACGCGTCGAAGGCCGGGGCGAGTTGGATCAGGCCGCGGAGCTGGCCGACCTGCTCGCCATCGCCGTCGAAGAGGAGCGCGCGGACGACCACGCGATCCTCGGCGACGCCTGCTACGCGAGCCTGCGCCTCAATGGGGCCGGGCACGTCGAGCCGCTGCACAGCGACGGTGAAGCCCTCGCTGGCGATGGCGCGGCCGTCGGCCACGGACTGCGCGGCGAGGCGGGCGGCGTCGCCGAGGGCCTTGGCGAAGAGCGCGCGGTCCACGCGGCCGTCGGGCCCCTCGTCGGTGTCGAGTAGTCGAAATTTGACGCGCGAGGCCCCGATACCGACGCTCACGACGTCGAGACGGTGGGCGTGGGCGGGCGCGGTGCGGTAGGCGTCTTCGAGCGCGATCAAGAGCGTCTGGTGGATCATGGTCGGGTCCGGATGGGCACCCGAGGCAGCAAGCACGACGGATGCAGTAGTGTTGCCTGGTGCAACAGACAACACCGTGCCCAACGAGCCACGCCGCCCGTTTCGCGCCATCGTGACAGAGACGGGACACCTCGCCGCGCCAGGGTGGCAGCAGCGCTGTATCCGTCGCCACTCTTCCCTGGTCACTCGTCGGCCTGACATAGCCGCTCGTACTCGTCGCGCACATCCTCGTCGACATGGACCTTCCCCGCACCCGCGCAATGCCGGTCGCGGCCGTCCTGTTTGATCCCCGAGATCCAATACTCATCGCCGCTCTCCACCTCGTAGTAGTTGCCCGCCGCGCCGCCGCCTTTGATCCGCTCGAAGCGTCGCCCTTGGTAGTAGAGCGACCGCCCCGACTTTGAGAAGGTGACGCGTCCGATGCACGCGGGCCCGTCACCGTTGTAGCCCGTCTTCAATTCGATGTAGACGATCCGACTCGCCTGCCCGCGATCTAGCTGGCCCATCGCTCTTCACTCTTTACCCTTCACTCCTCACCCGCCCCTACGTCTGAATCACGCCCGGGTTGAATGCCGGGATCGTCGGGACGTGGTCGGCGGCTTCGAGGCCCCAGGCGAGCAGCTTGCGCGTGGCGACAGGGTCGATAATCGCGTCCACCCAGAGGCGCGCGGCGGCGTACTCAGGCTGCATCTGCGCCTCGTAGCGCGCCGTTATCTCGTCGAGGAGCGCCTGCTCTTCCGCTTCGGATGACGGCGCTTGCCCTTTGCGCTTGAGGCTCGCTTTCTGGATCTGGAGGAGCGTCTTCGCCGCCTGCTGGCCGCCCATCACCGCGATGCGCGCCGTCGGCCACGCCACGATCAGGCGGGGGTCGTAGGCCTTGCCGCACATCGCGTAGTTGCCTGCGCCGAACGAGTTGCCGGTGATGACGGTGAACTTCGGGACGACCGAGTTGGCGACGGCGTTGACCATCTTCGCGCCGTCCTTGATGATGCCGCCGTGCTCGGAGCGCGTACCCACCATGAAGCCGGTCACGTCCTGGAAGAACACCAGCGGGATGCGCTTCTGGTTGCAGTTCATGATGAACCGCGCGGCCTTGTCGGCGGAGTCGGAGTAGATCACGCCGCCCGCCTGCATCTCGTCCGTGTGCGACTTCTTGCCCGACTTGGCCTTAACGATCTGCCGCTGGTTGGCGACGATGCCCACGCTCCACCCGTCGATGCGCGCGTAGCCGCAGAGGAGCGTCTGGCCGTACCCGGCTTTGTACTCCGTCCACGAGTCGGCGTCGACGATGCGCGCGAGGAGGTCGCGGGTGTCGTAGGGCTGGTTGCGCGCCTCGGGCATGAGGCCGTAGAGTTCGCTGGCGTCGAAGGCCGGGGCCTGGCCCTCGATGCGGTCGAACCCGGCACGGTCACGCGCGCCGAAGCGGCCGACGAGGTCCCGCATCGTGGCGAGACACGTTTCGTCGTCCGGCATCTTGTAGTCCGTGACGCCCGAGATCTCCGAGTGCGTGCTCGCGCCGCCGAGCGTCTCGTTGTCCGTCTCCTCGCCAATGGCCGCCTTCACGAGGAACGGCCCCGCGAGGAACACCGAGCCCGTGCCGTCTACGATCAGCGCCTCGTCGGACATGATCGGGAGGTAGGCCCCGCCCGCCACGCACGAGCCCATGATGGCCGCGATCTGCGGGATGCCGCGCGCCGAGAGCACGGCGTTGTTGCGGAAGATGCGCCCGAAGTGCTCCTTGTCCGGGAAGATCTCGGCCTGCATCGGCAGGAAGACGCCCGCCGAGTCGACGAGGTAGAGGATCGGGAGGTGGTTTTCGAGGGCGATCTCCTGCGCGCGGAGGTTTTTCTTCGCCGCGATGGGAAACCACGCGCCCGCCTTGACGGTGGCGTCGTTGGCGACGATCACGCAGAGCCGCCCTGCCACGCGCCCGAGGCCCATCACGACGCCGCCCGCCGGGCAGCCGCCTTCGTCCTCATACATCCCGTCGCCCGCCCAGAGACCGAGTTCGATGAAGTTCGGGTTCTCCTCGATGTTAGGCCCATCCACCAAGTGCGCAATCCGCTCGCGAGCCGTCAGCTTGCCGCGGTCGTGCTCGCGCTGGATACGCTTGGCACCGCCGCCGAGCTTGATCTGCGCCTCGCGCTCGCGGAGCCGGTCGAGCAGCGCCTCATAGTACGCCTTGCGGCGCTCGTAGGCGGCATTCAGTTTGGCGGGAGCGCCGAGATCGGGGAGCGTGGCGGCGTCGGGCATGACGTGCTGCGTTTCAGGAGAGATGCGTTCCACTGAGTCCCCCAATCTTGTCATGCTGAACTTGATTCAGCATCTCGGCAAGCCTCGGAGCACCGCGATCGTCAGAGATCCTGAATCGAGTTCAGGATGACAGCAAAGCGCCACCGCGGAGAGACCCAGCGTCGTCCAGGAATAGACGAAACGAACAGATCGGCAAAATAGTCGTGCTGGCCGGAAGCGCTTCCCAAAGGCGTGCGAAGAATGGCTTCGTGGGTCGTGGGTCGTGGGTCGTGGAAGTAAACGGAGCCGAGAGGCCACGCCAACCAAGTCCGTCGTGCCCGCCCTCTCGCTCTTTACTCCTCACTCTTCACGCTTCACTCGACACCCAGCCTCCGCAATCCCCGCCCTAGCACATCGGCCAGCAGCGCCTCGTACGACCGCCCCATCAACGCGGCGATGATGGCGAACGTGCCGTCCGGTGCGAACGTGGGGAGCGTGTTGACTTCGAGAAACCAGACGCGACCCTCGGCATCGACGCGGAAATCGGCGCGGGCGAAGTCGCGGGCCTCAAGCGCGCGGACGACGGCGAGCGTGTCGGCGTGGAGGCGTGCTTCCAGGGCCGCGTGGAGGCCGCCGGGAAGGTCGTAGGCGAATGGGGCGGAGGCGTCCTCGTAGCGCTCCAGTGCGTGCAGCCCGATCCCCGTCGTCCGCTCGACGGCGCGTTGGAGCACAGGCAACGCTTTCCAGCCTGTCCCTTCC
>JBCCRG010000367.1:0-4346 GCA_039208155.1 Bacteroidota bacterium
GCTGAAGAGGTTCGGGACGGCGAGGATACTGCGCCCCCGTCCGTAGATGAACGGCTGGAACGTGGATTCCAGGGCGGCGGCGTTGGTGACCGACCCCGCGTCGAGGCTCACCGCCTGGAGGAACGACGAGCCCTCGGCCCCGGACGGATCGGGGAACCCGACGACGAGAACGAGGTCCGGGGCCAGCGTGGGATCGGGGTCAGGATCGTCGCTTTCCGAGTCACAAGCGGGGAGGACGAGCAGGGCAAACGCAAGCGCGAGGAGAACCGAGCGCGAGAGCAGGTGAGACATCGTGTTGGGTGGTGTCGCGTTGGAGAGACGGTCTGGATAGAGAGCGAAGGATGTGGGCTCAGTCACCGACGAGCGTGTAGCGGACTCGGAAGCGCGCCGAGCGGCCGGGGAGCGGCTGGTTGAACAGGTTGAGCACGCGCTCGTCGGTCGCGTTTTGGACCTCGGCCGAGAGCGTGAGCCCGGTCTTGAGCCAGGCGACCTCGAGCCCGACGGTGTGCGTGAGCGCGCGGGGAATGCGGCGCGACTGGCGCTCGCTGAACTCGAAGGCGTAGAAGTACTCCTCGGTGAAGTAGGCCTCGTGGAACACCTTGGCGCGCGTATCCCGGCCGAGGAGGTCGTCGCGGTAGGCCTCGGTCGAGAGCCCGCCGTAGAGGTAGGGGAGGTTGGGCAGGCGGAGGCCCTCCGTCGGGTTGGGCGCGGCGGTCCCCGGTGTCGTCGCGAGCACATCGCGGGCGTCCTGGTAGGTTGCCGAGGCGCGGGCGTAGAGCCACGACGTGAGGTCGCCCTGGACCTCGGCCTCGATGCCCACGATGCGCGCCTCGCCCTGGTTGAGGTAGATGGCCGTACCCGCCAGGCCCGGCCCGAGCCGGATCATGTCTGAGAGACGAGAGCGGAACGCCGTGACCTCGGCCTGCACGCGCCGCGTGCCGAACCGTACATCGGCCAGGAATCCCGCGGAAAGATTGACGGCAGACTCGGGGCGGAGGTCGGGCGCTGCGATGATGAGCAGGCCGTCGCCAAAGAGCTCTTGCGAGGTCGGCAGCCGCTGGGCGAGTTGGACGGACCCCTTGACGAAGACGCCCCCGCCGAGCCGGTACCGGACGGCTCCGCTCGCCCCGCCTATCAGTTCGCGCGTCTCGACGGGCTCGCCGGGCGTGCCGATGTTGAACAGGACCGACGGCGTGCCCTCGGCGCGGTAGGCATACCCGCGTGCGCCGAGGACGGTGATAAGGCGGTTGCTGGGCGACGTCCACGTGTGCGAGAGGCCGACGACGGCCGAGACGTTCTCGCCGGGAAACCCGCTCACGCTGCGCCCAGCGACCTCGTCGGCGATGGGGTTCGACGGCCGGAACGTCGTCCGCTCGGCGAGCAGGGAGCCTGCGAGTTCGTGACCCCGGCCCAATTGGTATGTCGCGATCACCCGCGCGTCGAGCAGGCCCGTCCAGTTATCGGAGTCCGACGGGAAGAAGCCGACCTCGCCCCGGCCGTTCGGATTCGGCCGCGAGGTCCCGTCCCACTCGTACCGGATGGCGGAGGTGTCCACGAGCGAGGAGCGCCCCCCGACCGCGCTCGCCGTCACGCGGACATCGAGCCGCCCGCCGGCGGCTCCCTTCCGCTCGGCCTCCACCGAGACGACGCCGACGTCGGACTTCGTCAAGGCGTGCTGGATGCGGGTCTGGATGCCCTGGATCTGCTGCCGCGTCGCGAAGAGCGCGGCCTCGACCTCGACCTCGTCGAACCACGGGGCGGGGGCCTCCACCGAGAACCCTGCCGCCAGGCGTCGCACCGCGTCGTGGTCGCGCCGGACGACCAGGCCCGGCTGGAACGGGTTGTCCATCACGTAGTCGTTCTCGGCCGCATCGACGTTGACCGACGCCGCGATCTGCGTGGGGCCGACCGGCCGCTGCCCGAAGACCGATACCTGGTGCTGCCCGAACGACCCGGCGGTGTACGACGCGTCGAGGTAGCCGCCCTCGGGACGCCGGATGACGAGGTTGACTGCCGAGCCGAGCCCGTCGCCGCCGAACTCGGCCGGGACGATGCCCTTGTAGACCTCGACGCGGTCGACGAGTTGGAGCGGGATCCGGTCGAGCGTGAAAGCCCGCCCGCCGAAGTCGGTCGGCACGCCGTCGACGTAGACCTGGACGCGCTGCCCTTCGAGGCCCCGGATCGAGAACACCGAGGCCGAGCCGAGCCCACCGGAGCGGCGCACCTGCACGCCCGCCACCCGAGCGATGGCCTCGTCGACGGTGAGCCCGCGCCCCGCCAGCCGCTGGGCGTCGACCGTGCTCACAGCAAACGGGCTGCGGCGCAAGGCGGCGGCCTCGACGCTGGACTCCACGGTCACATCGTCCAGGGCGTTGTCGTCGGGGGCCAGGGCAAAGTGAACCTCGACCGTCTCTCGCGGCGATACCGTCACGGTACGCTCAGCGGGCTCGTACCCGACGAACGAGGCGCGGAGCACACGCGTCCCCGCGGATACCTCGTCGATCGTGTAGCGGCCCTCCGCGTCCGTCGCCGCCCCGAGGGTCGTCCCGACGACGACGACGGTTGCGCCGGGCAGGGCCTCGCCAGTCACGGCGTCGGTCACGCGCCCGGCGATGGTGCCGGTGAGTGCCCCAGATTGAGCTGCGGCGCCAGAGGCCGCTACGGCAACGAGGACGGCCAGGCAGAGAGAAGAAATCGTGCGAACCATGAGGAGAGGCGCACCGCCACGGTGCGTCAGCGCTTGGTGAGGCTCCGCGCCGTCCACGAGGCTCGGAGGTGTCGGAGGAAGGCTGCGGCTCGCCGTGAGCACGCAGCAGATCGGGGGCACGGACGCGTCGCCACGCCGTACAGCCTACGCGAGGCGGAGGGGCGGTCCTCGCCCGTCGGGGAGGTGAACGGGCGCACCCGCGCTTGCCTCTGAAGCGAGCTGGGCCGCCCCTGTTACCGCTGCGTTTAGCCTGCCGCCGTAGCTGGCTACCGGGAGCGGAGCGTCCAGGCTCAGGAGCCGGGCACAGTCGATGCAGTCAGGACCGGGCTGCTCGGAATTCGGCTCGTCGTCGGGATCTGGGTTCGGTGTGCGGTCGGTCCCCGGCGCATGCGTAGCCGAGGCATGCTGACACGTATCCTCTGGCCTGTGAACGACGGGCGCGACGACGGTGCCCGCGAACAGCACAGCGAGCAATAGAACGGCGGAGTGACGGGGCGAGGTCACGGGAGCATAGTCCGGGTCCGCTCTGGGGACAGCCGACCGCTAGGTTCCTGGATGGGGTCCTGGCACAAGTGGCGACAAGCTCGGACGGTACCCGCACCCGCGCTTTCGCGAGCCGGAGCATTTCTTTCGCCAGCCGGAGCTTATCCGCTGCATCCTCTCCAAGTGCTGCTCCTGGCCCATCGGTCATGCCACGACACAGGCAGGCCCGATTCACGTCACCTGACTCGATAGCGGGGCAGCCTCTGCGTCCTGCTTCCTAGCTCGCCACCGGCAGCGGTGAGCGACCTCGACTCAGCGCCATGCCGACCGCGATCATGAAGCCGAGTACGCCGACGGCCAGCACGCCCGTGAGCAGCGGTGCCTCGGCCCCATTGCGCGCGTAGATCGCGGCGAACGCCCAGACGAGCACGCCCGCGAACGCCACGTCACCCGTGCGACTCAGGAGCACCGTGCCGATGGCGGCCACGACGGCCACGAGCAGCGGCGGCCAGAACGCCCCGCCCCCCAATGCCGTGTCAGGGCCAAAGGCCGCCGCCAGCGCGACCGTGATGTTGAGCGGTGTCGCCACGGTGAGCCACGCGAGGAAGAGCGACGTCGGCACGCCGAGGAGCCAGCGCTCGGCCGTCGTCATGCCCATCCGGTCGAGGCGGACGTAGAGCCAGACGAGGCTCGCCAGGATGCCCACGATCACGACCGCCGCAAGCCCAAGACGCCCCGTAAGCCACGGGATCTGCCATAGCCCGGTGAGCACCGTCGCGCTGACGAACGGGACGCCGAGCACATCGTAGCGCGCGCCGCGTGCACTCGGTCGCGCCTGATACGCTGCGAAGACGAGCACGCCCGTGAAGATGACGCCCCAGATCGCGAACGCCCAGCCCGCAGGCGTCACGCCCGTCGGGATCGCGTTGGAGACGTCGCCCGTGTTCGTGTCGAAGAGCACGCCCGCCCCGGCGAGCCCGTTGAGCACGATGGCGAAGAGCGCCGCCGCGATCACGGCGAGTTGGCGAGGCAGACCAGACATCACAAAGTGGGCGAGTGGGAAGAACAGACCGTCAACGAGTGCGAAGGCGGTCCGGCTCCCCCCGTTCCTGCGTCGTCTCCGTTCTGACGAACTCCGCTCCTCGGAACTGTCCCC
>JBCCRG010000368.1:0-4316 GCA_039208155.1 Bacteroidota bacterium
CGACTACGCGCAGATCGAACTCCGCATCCTCGCGCACCTCTCCGGCGACCCCGGCCTCATCGAGGCGTTCCAGCAGGGCCTCGACATCCACACCGCCACCGCCGCCCGCGTCTTCGACGTGGACCTAGAGGACGTGACACGCATCCAGCGCAGCCAGGTCAAGCAGGTCAACTACGGCATCCCGTATGGCGTCTCGGCGTTCGGCCTCGCCCAGCGCATGCGCATCCCCGTTGGCGAGGCGCAGGAACTGATCGAGCAGTACAACCGCAGCTACCCGCGCGTGGTGGAGTACCTCACCGAGCTTGTGGCCGTGGCGCGCGAGAAGGGCTACGCCGAGACGCTGCGCGGGCGGCGGCGCTACCTCCCGCAGATCACGAGCCGCGACCACCGCGACCGCTCGTTTGCCGAGCGGGTGGCCGTCAACATGCCCATCCAGGGCACGCAGGCCGACATGATCAAGCTCGCGATGGTTGCCATCCACCGCCGCCTGAAGGCCGAGCAGCTAGCCACGCGCATGATCCTCCAGGTCCACGACGAACTCGTCTTCGAAGTCCCCGACGGTTCGGGCGACCACGCCGACGAGATCGGGACGGCGACCGCGCTCATCCGCGAGGAAATGGCGCAGGCGCAGCCCCTAGGCGAGGTGCCCGTCGTCGTGGATGTAGGCATCGCTGACAACTGGCTGGACGCGCACTGAGCGGAGTGCTTCGGTGGCTTAGTCGTTCGGTGCTTCGTCTGATGGCGGGGCCTGCTCCTCAAGCTGCTGCAAGATCGCAATGAGCGGAGCGAGCAGCGCCTCCTCAGGTTCCTGCTCTGCGCCCTGGCACGCTTGATCGTAGGATTGCAGCGTCCCTTGCATCTGCCGGGCATGCGCGGGCGGCAGGCGCTCGAAGTGCGGGAGCAGCAAACGGAGGCTCTCCGGGAGCGGGGTGAGCGCAGCCTCGTACTCACCGAAGGCATTGTAGACAGCCCCAAGCGCCCAGAATGCATTGGCGAGGTCGGGCTCAAATGCGTCGGGGTTGCGCTGGGCGAGGCGTTGTCGGATTGAGATGGCTTCCTTGGCGGCGGCGATGGCCTCATCGCGAATGTCTAGCTTGGAGCGCGTCACCGAGAGATTGTTGAGGCTCGTTGCGAGGTCGGGCTCGTAGGTGTCGGGGTTACGCTTGGCGAGGTGCTGGTACAGCTTGACCGCTTCTTCGGTAGCGCTAAGGGCATCCTCATGACTGTCAAGGATGGAGCGCATCATCCCAAGGTTGTTGAGGCTGGAAGCAAGGTTTGGCTCGTAAGTGTCGGGGTTACGTTGGGCAAGGCGACGTTGGATTGAGACGGCTTCTTCAGTGGCAACGATGGCTTCTGCATAACGGCCCACCCTTGAGCGTGTCACCGAGAGATTGTTGAGGCTCGTGGCGAGGTCAGGCTCGCGAGTGTCGGGATTACTTTGGGCGAGGCGACGCACGATTGAGACGGCTTCTTCAGTGGCGGTGAGGGCCTTCTCGTAACGGCCTAGGTCAGAAAGAACGCCACCGAGGTTGTTGAGGCTGCTAGCGAGGTCGGGCTCGAAGGCGTCGGGGTTGCGCAGAGCAAGACGCTTAAAGAGCGCGACGGCTTCCTTGGTGGCGGCAAGGGCATCTTTGTGCCTGCCTTGCTTCGAAAGCCGGAGGCCCTGCCAAATCAGCGCATGGGCGAGCGATTTCTGGGCTATGACTTCGTCCGAGTTGTCCTTCAGCGCATGTCGTGCGTGTGAGACAAGCCACGCCGCGATGCTCGCGGCCAGGGTCCGCAACCGCGAGGTGTCTTTGTGGATGCTGTCGTTGAACGCCTGTACCAGCCGCGGCCGCTTCTGCAACGGGGGAAGATGCGTCCGTAGCCATGCCTCGGGGGCGTCGTCTTCCAGCGCCTGCGCTGCGCGGACCAGCACCGTTGCGGCACTCGCTAGCGACGCTGTGTCGCGCTCGGCCGCCAGCGCATAGGTGGCTAACGTCGGTACTGCTTTCAGCGTGCTGTGGACCAGCCCCTCACCGAGCGCGTCGGGCCGGAGGGCATCCATCGACCCGGATAGATCAGGGCGGGGGTAGAGGTCCGTAAGCAGCAAGGCCAACGCCTCCCGCTCACGGCGGTTGAGGTCGTCGCCGAGTGCAGAGGCCTCCACCAGCGCTAGCGCCGTGGGTCCAGTGGCACCCTGCGGACGCGTCGCCATGGCCAGCGTCGCCAAAGCGAGCACGGGGCGCAGCTCCTTGCCTTCGAGTTTGTGATGCTTCAGCGCAGGGATGTCGTCTAGCACGCGCTGGAGGTAGGCATCCTCTCGCTCCAGGGCTGCAGCGAGCAAGCCTTCCTTACGCGCCGTCGGCGGCCCCGAGAGCGAAGCCAGCGCGGCCATGTGGAGGTAGAGCGGGCGGGCGAAGTGATCCAGGTCGAAGAAGTCGTCCGAGAGGTCGGAAGCGGAAAAGAGCGTAGCCGGATTCAGTCCCGCGCGTGTAGCGAAGGCCGCCTGCGCCGCCTCGAATACGCCACGGCGGTGCTCCAACGCCACCTCCAACCGCTTCGGCTGCATTTCGATAGCGCGGCGGTTGGTGAGGTAATCGTAGGCACTCTGGCGTCGTTGGTGCCGGATGCCCTCGCGCTGGAGCGTTTGCTCCACGAGCGCGCGATGTCGGGTGAGGAGCACGAGACGACGCTTCTTGGGGGCCGATTCGATCCACTCGGCAATCAACGCCGCGACCTGGTCGGGCCGGTCTTCGGCATAGTCCACCACCACGAAGAGGTCTTGGTCCGTCCGTGAGAGGGCCTCCAACTGTTGACGGGTCGTCGCCGCGTCGAGATCGCTGCGAAGGAAACCTGCGCGCCACTTGTCGGCCAGGGCGTGGCGCATCGCCTCCATCATCAGCCGCGTCTTGCCCAGGCCGCCGGCCCCTTCGAGCAGGAGGACCGAGAAGGGAGCGTCCGACTCACGGAAGGCGCGGATCTTTCTCAACTCCTTCTCGCGGCCCGAGAATGGGACCACTTCGTAGGCCGCGTTGAGGAGCGTAGACGGTTTGGGCAACGTGCCCGCCTCCGCCACTGCGTCAATCGAGCGGCGTGGGTCATAGAGCACCTCCGTCTCAATCCACTTGCCAAACACTTCGAGCAGATCCTGGACATTCTCGCCTGCCTGCTCCGACATGGCGATGTGCTGCCGAACTAGCCGCTGAAGATCCCGCGTCGATTGCCACCCCGCGCGTTCTATTTCGGCGCGTACCTCTGGCATCGCGAGGTAGGTCGTGACGAAGGTGCGCACCATCGTACGAATGCGTCCCTCGGCTTCGTCTGTGAAGTCAAGAAGCTACGACGCGCGCCGTTGTAAGAGGTAGTCCGTGATGCGACTGGGCTCCTCGCCCAACTCGAAGAGCTTCGTGGCTTGGGGGACTTCGTGCTGAACCAAGGAGCGAACAAAGAACACCTCAGCCTCCTCGTACTCCTGGCCTTTGGGCAGCGCCTTCGCGACGCCATGTTCGAGTACCTTGAGACGCTGCTCGAAGCTGGGGCCTTTCACAAACGAAAAGCCCACCTTGATGAGCGCAGCCGTGAGGCCCAGGCCGGTCGGGTCGAGGAAGCTGGCAGCGAGGCCTTCGCAGAAGCTCTCGGCGGCCCTCGTATTGGAGAGGAGACGCATCGTGGGAGTGGGGTAGGTGATCCATACGGGGTACCCCTCATCCGCCCGAACGTTGCGCTTCCTTGAAGACCCTACCCACCAACGCAAAGCGGGGCCGCCTTCGAAGAAGCAGCCCCGCTCAAACGTTCGCGGCCGATAGCCGTCGGCTGACAGCCGAAAGCCTCTAGCCCTACAGCAGTAGCCCGCGGTTGTCCGTGATCGACGCGTCGTCGCGGAGGCGCTCCATCCACTGCTGGCGCACCTGCTGGCGCTTCTGGTTGAGGAGCTGCTCGCGGATCTGCTGGCGCTCCTCGGCGGTCATCGCGCTCGGGTCGGCGACGTTCATCGAGGTCGTCTCCAGCACGTAGGCGGCGGTCTGGCCCTCGATCACGCCCGAGCGGCTGCCCGAGGTGAGGCCGAACGCGGCGCCCACGAACTGCGGCTCGCGGCCGAGGCCCGGGATCGTCGGGTTGGTGTAGGTCACGCTCGGCGCAGTCTGCACCGTGCCGCCGACGGCCGTGGCGAGCGCGTCGAGGCTGGCGGCGCTCTCGGCTCCAGCTTCGAGGCGGCGGGCGGCCATCGCCTGCTTCTGCGCGGTGAGGTAGCGTCGGCGCACCTGCTCCTGTACCTCGTCGAACGGGCGGAAGCCGGCCTCGGTCACGCCCGTCACCTCCACGACCACGAGGCC
>JBCCRG010000369.1:0-4314 GCA_039208155.1 Bacteroidota bacterium
CTGAGCGCGAAGACGGTTGAGGAAGCCGATGAACTCGTACAAAACGGGGAGGTGTGTCAGCCGAATACGACGCGATGGCAGCAGCACACAGGACACGCCGACGGCTGCCGAGACTTAGAACGCTGACGCCTGGGGTCGGCCTGCAGTGGCGGGTTCTACAACCCCGTGTCTCGGCGCGTGGCGTTTCTGATGCGAGCGATCATGTCGGACTTCACCTCTTCATAAGGGATGACCCGCATAATGATGTCCCCAAAGAAAGGAACAGCGTTGCCTACGACGCGACTTCCTTCTTCTGATTGAAACGGCCGCATATGCTCAAACAGGTACCCCATGACGCTTGACGCCTCCGGGTCTATCGCCTCGACCCCTGACGGATGGCGTCGGTATTCTACCCGCTCATAGAGTACCCGCGCTTCTGGGCGGCCCTGCAGGCCAAACTCTCCCACCCTATCTCCCCGCGGGCTGATGATTTCGAAGCGGTAGAGAACACTTGAGCGAAGGTGATCGACGAGTTTTTCACCTTGCTCACGTGGGGACATCCTCGCGAAACCCGGAGTGCTTCGCATAACAGTCGGAAGGGGGTCCTCAAAGTAGGCGATGACCTCGTAACCGCGAACCTCGAACCTGTCAACTTCGGTGTCGGGCAGGTCAGATAGAGTAACAGCTGTTTGTTCTGAGCGTGCTGGTTGCGTTGAGGCGCACCCCGAGAGAATGAAAGTCAAAAGGGTGATGAAGAACGGCAGTCTCATGCGACAGGGCTGTAGAACAGAGGGCCGCTCAACCGCGAGGGGCTGAGGGCATGAAGGTCGAGCACAGCAAAAGTAGCGCCGCCGCTCGGACGAGCCGGGGACGCTGGCGCCCTTCGTCGGCGTGCTGCGGTGGGTTAGGCCGCAGCCTGGCGAATGATCGCCAGCGCCGCGAGCGCGCCGACCACGCCGAGCGCACCGATAGCCAGACCCCACGCCCCAGCGCCGACCGCAAGCGCGAGTCCCCAACACACGACCAGAATGGTCGCGACAACCGCTACCGTACGGCGGCGAGAGGGTGCGGCCCATGTCGCCGCTGCCACGAACGCGGCACCCATAAACGGACTAGCGACAGCCTTCGACGCCCAGATTATTGAGTCCGGCCCTGAAGTGAAGAGCGAGGCAAGGGTCAACCCGCCTAGAAACGTAAAGGCGACCTGCGCCGCGACGGTCGCCAGCATCGCTGCGGGAATGACAGCGGCCCAACGAAGCGGGGTGAGCGGGTTGACGTAAAGGGCCGTCATAGCGGTATCGGTTGGTGAGGTAGTCAGTCTAGGGCACGCTGCGGCTTACCCTATAGTCCGGGGCGGTTAGGGCGCAATATAATACGGCGGCTCGACGCACAGTACCTGCGGCCGAGGCTAGCGTCCTGCGCCCAAGCGTCTAGCCTGCAACATCCTAGCCGCGTCTCACCTCGCGGTCCGTTTTACCGCACCTCGATACATACCGCCGTCCCCAAGCTCCTCGACTAGGTCCGCGCGGCGTGCCGCCTCTGACACTACAGCTACGCCACCGAGCAGACTCACGCGGGATGGATCCGCCGCTTCTGCCTCTTCCACCGCGACACAGTCAGCCAAGCGAAGCATGCGGGTCGTTGAAACGCGTTGCTGTCGTTGAAACGCGGCACTACGGCACCAGCGCGCGCACGTCGTCCGGTAGCCCCGTAGACACAGCCGGAGCCTCGGCGGCGGGCGTCCACGGGAGCGTCGGCCACCACGGCGTCGTGGGGACGGCGTCCAGCGTGACGTGCTCGCCGGGACGCGGGAAGGCAATGGGGATACCCAGCGAGTCGGCCGCGGCACGAAGCCGCTCGGCGGGTTCGGTCCAGCCGTGGAGCGACAGATCGAACGTACCCCAGTGGACGGGCATCATGACCTCGCCGCGCACCATGCGGTGGACGGACACGGCCTGCTCCGGCCCGAGGTGCACGTCGCTCCACGCGGCGTTGTAGGCCCCGATCTCGATCAGCGTCAGGTCGAACGGCCCGAGCCGCTCGCCAACCTCGGCGAACGACGGGGTGAGCGCCGTGTCGCCGGAATAGAACACGCGCCGCTCCACCCCCACGCCGTTGGTGCCGCGCATCGCCCAGCCGGTCCAGAGCGTCGCGTCGCGGTCGTTGAGGAAACGCCCCGAGAAGTGCCGCGCGGGCGTACTCACAAGCCGTACCGCCCCGACCTCCTTCTCGTCCCACCAGTCGACCTCCTCGATGCGCGCCGGGTCGACGCCCCAGTACTCCAAATGCGCGCCGATGCCGAGCGGGACGAGGAAGCGCGGCACGCGGTCCGCGAGCGCCTGGATGGTCGGGAAGTCGAGGTGGTCGTAGTGGTCGTGCGAGATCAGGACCGCGTCCACGGGCGGCAGCACGTCGAGCGGCAGCGGGGGCGCGTGGAAGCGGCGGCTCCCGATCATCGACGAGGGCGACACGCGCTCGCCCCACACCGGGTCGATGAGCAGGCGCGCTCTGCTGAGTTCGACGAGGAAGGTCGAGTGGCCGAGCCACGTCACGCGGAGGTCGTCCGGCGGCACGGCGAAGTCCGCGGCCGTACGTGTCACGACGGGCGGCGGCGCGGCGGGCGTGCGGTAGTCGCTGCCGCCGAAGAAAAACTCCCGCACGGTGCTCAGCGAGACGCCGTCGTTGCGCGTGGGGAGCACGTTCACGAAGCGCCCGCCGCGGTACTGCGGCGAGGCTTCCAGCCGGGCGAGGCGCTCCCCGGCCGACTTCGTACCGAGGGCTTTCCAGGCATCGAGCATGAGCAAAGCGATGAGGAGCAGGAGGACGAGACCGACGCCCCCGGTCACGCGTCGCCAACGGCGGCGGGGTCGGGTCGGAGCAGCGGACGGGGTCGTCATCGAACGCGGGGGCGGAACTGGATCGGCCGATGATACGGCCTGCTCCGAGCGGCTTGGCGTTCGGACGAGGCCATCGCTACGGTTACGGCTTCGGCTGCGTCGGCTTCGCTTTCGCTTTGGGCTTCTTCTCGTCCTTCACGTTGAGGAAAAAGCTCAGCGCGGCGACCACCGCCCCGATCGCGAGGCCGTAGTCGAGCAGGCTCTCCTCGCCGTCCCACGTGACGGCCCGGCCCATAAACGACACGCCCATCACCACAATCGCCGTCTTGAGGAGGATGCCTTTGAGCGTGTCGAAGTCGTCGATCTGGAGCCAGGCGGGCACCCCCGTCAGGTTCTCCACAAACAGCTCGTAGATCCCCACCGAGGCGATAAGCACGCTGAAGCCGAGCAGAAAGAGGTCCACGACGGTCATCGTGTCGTAGATGACGCGCGACTCCGAGTTGGAGAACTGCAGCGTCTCCGCAACCACGAAGCCGCCCTCGACGGTCGCGTAGATCATGACGACGAGGGAGAGCAAAAACAGCCCCAGAGAGGCCAGCAGCCCGATGCCACGGACGAGGTAGCGGAGGACGGTGTTCATAGACGTGGGCGAGGCGCAAGTGGTGGAACGACCGGCTCGCGGCGAGCGGTCTCTGCACGCGCCTACGGCACCATACCTGAATTCCGTTCCACGCCAGGCCGATCCTTTCGCAGACCGCGGTGCCCGATGCGCTCGACCGCGCTAGGTACCTATCTCAGAGACGTCCTCGGTGTCCTCCGCTCCATCGAGGTAGGCCTCCCATGCCGCGAGCACCGTCCCGGCGTCGGCGTTGCCCGCTGCGTCCTCCGCCCGGAGCGCTGCTAGCCGGTCGGCGTAGAGCACGGTCGTGACCGAGTCCCCCTCCTGAGCGTACGAGCGCATCGTCCGCAGCCAGGTCAGGCTGGCCTCTTGCGAGAAGTCGGTCTGCCACGCGGTTCCGAGCTCGAGCCGCGCCAGGTTGAGCGCCGCGAACGGGTGTCCGAGCACACGGGCCTCCTCGTACGCGGCCCGCGCAGCGGTGGTATCCTGCGAGACGGTCGTGTGGTACCATCCATGCAGCGATACGTGGTAGGCCTCAATGGTGAGGCTGTCGACCTCCTCCATCCAGGTGTCGCGCTCCTGCTCCACGTAGGCGTCGATGGCGTCGAGGGTCAAGGTCTCGTCCAACGGCAACCAGGGCGGGGACGGCTTGGACTCGGTGCAGCCAGCGAGGACGAGCAGTAACGCAAACGCGAAGGCACGCATAGATCGATCAGGATAGGTGGACAGGGAAATCAAGTAGCTCAGCTGAGCGCGATGCTTTGGAAGCCGGTTCGGGGCAGCGTCGCGCCGTCCGAGCGCGCATGGAGGAAGACCTCCGCGTCGTCGATGGCGCGGCGTTCGTCGGCGCTGAGCATCAGCTCGGTGAGGTCGGGGGCC
>JBCCRG010000370.1:0-4305 GCA_039208155.1 Bacteroidota bacterium
ATGGCGAGGCGCATCAGGTTCTGCGGCTCCTGGCGCGTGCCGGTGTTCTTGTGCGTGACCTCGACGCGCACGTCCGTGAGCGGCCAGCCCTTGTGGTCGGCGTACATCCGCAGCGTCATCGCCGTGCACGTGCCGAGGGCGCTCGTGAGGTAGTCGAACGGCGTGGGGCCGAGTTCGCCGCCGCCGACCTTCGCGGGCTCGTCGGCGAGGAGCGCGAAGCCCCGCGTGGTGACCTCGACGCGGTAGGGCGTTGTGCCGATCTCGGAGATCGAGCCTGCGGCATCGTACGGGCCGACCTTGCGCAGCACGTCGCCGTGCTCTTCGTGCGAGTGGCGTGTCGGGACGTAGCGCGCGGCCCAGCCTGCCACCACGCGCGCGGCGTACTCGGCATCCTGTGGATTGGAGAGCAGGTGGTCGGCGTCGTCCAGCGAGACGAAGCTCTTCGGGTGCCTGGCGGCCTCGAAGATGGCGCGGGCGTTCTCGATGCCGACTGTGCGGTCGGTGGGGGCGTGCAGGACGAGGAGCGCCTTGCCGAGGCTGCGAATGGCCTCGGCCATCATGCGCGGCGTGCGAAGGTCGTCCAGGAAGTCGCGCTTGATGCGGAACGGGCGGCCCCCAATGGCGACCGTCGCCTCGCCCTCGGCTTCGATGGTGTCGGTCCCCTCCATGAGGAGGTGCAGCACGTGCTCCGGCTCGCACGGCGCGCCAATCGTCACGACCGCTTCGGCGCTCGGGATCTGGGCCGCTGCCGCCAGCACGGCGGCCCCGCCGAGCGAATGCCCGATGAGCAGCTTCGGGCCGTCGTGCTGCTCGGCCAGGTGCATGGCTGCCGCCACGAGGTCCGCGACGTTGTGCGAGAACGTCGTGTCCGCGAATTCGCCTTCGCTCATCCCGAGCCCGGTGAAATCGAACGACAGCACGGCGATGCCTTCGTCCGTGAGCGCCTGGCTGATCCGCCGGACGGCCCGGAGGTCCTTCGAGCAGGTGAAGCAGTGCGCGAAGAGCGCGTAGGCGGTCGGCGCGGCGTCGGGGAGCACGAGGCGGGCGGAGAGCGCGTGGCCGTCGGCGTTCGGGAAGGTGAAGGTCTCAGAACGGGGCATCAGAACGGGGGAGGTTCGAGCGACGAGGGGGGCGTGTAGCCGTGAAGGTAGGAGGAACGCAGCGGCTACCGTCTTACGAAGCTGAGAGGGGAGTCCCGGCAGGACAGTAGAGCAGGGCCTCCTAGCCGGGCCGGGACGTGCTCGGAGTGCGTGGTGCGCGGCACGAAACCCACGTCGCCTCCTGAAGAAACTGCCCCGCTGCTGCGTTCGAAGGGCCCACGCAAGTCTCGCCAGCCATCCTGTATCGATGCGTAGTCTTCTGTTCCCGCTCCTCTTCGCCATACCTGCCGCATTCGCTCAGCTACAGCCGGGCGGCACGTTGCCCGAGGCTTCGACCGCGTTCACGACGGTGACGGGGACCTCGCTCCGCCTCGCGGACATCCAGGGCGAAGCGGGTCTGGTGGTAGTGCTGTGGGGCGCGGACTGCCCGTGGGTGACACGCTACGAGGACCGCTTCCTCGCGCTCGTCCGCGACTACGGCGCGCAGGGCTTCGGCTTCGCGCTCGTGGACCCGACGCCCGCCGCCGACGTGGACACGGCCGCGCGCGCCGAGCAGGCCGGACGCTATGGCGACCTCCCGTACCTCGCCGACCCCGACGCCCGCCTCGCCCGCGCGCTCGGCGCGACCCGCCAGCCCGAGGTCTTCGTCTTCGACGGCGCGGGGGCACTCGCGTATCGCGGCGCACTCGATGACAGCGCCTCCGACCCGTCGTTCGTGGAGAACGACTACGCCCGAGACGCCCTCGACGCGCTCGGCACCGGGGGCGCACCGCCCGCCGCGACGGCTGCGGCCTTCGGTTGCACGCTGCGGCTGTGAGGAGTGAAGAGTAGAGGGGGATGGGTGAAGAGCAGGGGCTGTTCGGATATTGCGGCACTCCAACCGATAGCCGACCGCCTCCCCGATGATCGACACGCCTGACGCCCTCGCCGCCCTCGTTGACCGGATGCTGGAGGCGGAGGCCGTCGCCATCGACACGGAGTTCGTGTGGGAGCGGACGTACTACCCGCGCCTCGGGCTCGTGCAGATCGGGCTGGGGCGCGGCGACACGCACCTCCTCGACGTGCCCGCGCTCGACCTCGCACCACTCGGTGCCGTGCTGGCCGACCCTGAGGTGGCCGTCGTCCTGCACGATGCGGTCCAAGACCTCACCATCCTCCGCCGCGCGACGGGCGCGTTCCCGCAGAACGTGTTCGACACGCAGCGCATCGCCGGGCTCGTCGGTCTCACGGCGACAGCCTCGCTGAACGACCTTGTGGAGGACCTCGTCGGCGTCGAGATGCCGGCCACGCAGGCGCGGACGGACTGGCTGCGCCGGCCCCTCTCGGCGAAGCAGCAGGCGTACGCGCTCGCCGATGTCGAATACCTCCTCGACGTGAAAGACCGGCTCGAAGCGATGGTCGTCGCGAAGGGGCGCACGGCCATCGCCGATGCCGAGCGGGCCGCCTACGACGACGCGAGCCTCTACGCCGAGGAGTCACTCAAGGCCGTCGCCGCTCGGCTCTCGTTCAAAGGGCAGGGGCGGCTGCGCCCTCGCCAGCGCGTCGCGCTCGACTACCTCGCGATGTGGCGGGAGGACGAGGCGCGCATCCAGGACATCCCGCGACGCCGCGTCCTCCCAGACGACGCCCTCGTGCAGCTCGCGCAGCGCAACCCGCGTCGCGGCAACCTCCTCGGGGCCCGCGCCCTCGACGACCGCGACCGGCAGGACTACGGCGACGACCTGCGCGCGGCCATCGAGGACGCCTATGAGGTGCCCGATACTGATCTCCCGGACCCGACGCCGCCCCACCGCGACGACCCCGTCGAGCGGAGCCAGGCGTACCTCCTCAACGCCCTCGTCGTCGGGCGTGGCACGGCGGACGACATCGACCCGGTGCTACTCGCCACGAAGTCAACCATCGGTGCGCTCGTGGAGGCCGGACCGGACGCCGACCCAGCAGACCACCCGATCCTGCGCGGCTGGCGCCGCGACTTCGTCGGCGACGATCTCCTCCGGGTGCTTCGCGGCGAGGCGGCGGTGCAACTCGATGGCGACGGCCTCCCGAGCCGCTGTGTGGGCCTGGGTGAGGGGGTATGAGCGTGCAAGAGGTTGTGAGAACAGGCCACAGCAGCCAGACCGACGCCGAATTCGCTTGACGCACCGGGAATCGCCCGACAGCTTCTCCCGCACTCCCGCACTCCCGCACTCCCGCACTCCCGCACTCCCGCACTCCCGCACTCTCGCACTCCCGCACACGCCGATGTGGACGCTCCTCAGCATGCTAGCCTGGCTGACCGTCGCGGTGCTCGCGGGCGGCGTCGCGCTGAAGGGGTACGTCCTCGCCCGCCGCGCTTTCCTCGCGACCGTCGGGCCGAAGCAGGGCGACGATACGGCGTCGGAGCGCGTCGCGCGTCTCAATGGCTGGGCGATGCGGCTGCTCGTCGTCGGGCTAAGCCTGCTCGCGGTCGTCGTGGTCGCCGGGTTCGTCGGGAGCTACCTCGGCCAGCCCGGACGCTGACGTCGGAGGGGTCGCCTCCACAGCGAGGCCGTTTCCGGACAGGTGCAGCTCGGCGCGGAGCGCGCGGACCTCCGCATGCAGGTCGCGGAACTCGGCGTGCAAGTCGCGCACCATCTGCTCGACCTCGTCGGTGTTGTCCAGCGTCATCTCATCCACGAAGATGGCGTTGGCGAGGCTGAACCCGAGGAGGCCGCCAAAGAGCAGCGCCGCCACGAAGTAGACCCGGATGGCCGCGATCCAGCCCGGCGCGAGGCCCTGCGCCGCGAGCGCGTCGGGCACCTCGTACCACCCCTCGACCGTGAATACCTTGAACAGCGTGTAGAGCGCCTCCAGCGGGTCGCCGAAGTGCTGGGGCGCGACATGCCCGAAGAGGAGGTTCGCGCCCAGCCCGAGGATCACGTTGAACAGGGCCAGCACGAGAAACACGGGTACCGACGCCTTGAGCGCCCGCACGACGCCCCGGCGCAGCTTCTCGATCTCTGGGACGAAGCGGAAGAGCCGCAGGAGCCGGAGCAGCCGCCCCAGGCGGAGCAACGTGAACGCCGCGAACGCCCCGGTCGGAAGCGTCACGAACGGCTCCACGAGTGCGGGCAAGCTCGCCGCGACGTTCACGAAGTCGAACCGATTCCACCGGTCTGCCCAGTAGCCCCGGAAGCCGCGCGCGTCCCAGATCTTCAGCACCGCCTCCACGACGAAGTAGACGAGG
>JBCCRG010000371.1:0-4278 GCA_039208155.1 Bacteroidota bacterium
TCTGCTCTTCTCGGCCATCTTCTCGACGATCTACATCGTGGACGAGCGGCAGCGGGGCCTGCTGCAGGCGGCGCTCGTGGCCCCGGTCTCGCGGCTGTCCCTGGTGCTGGGCAACCTGGCAGGAGGCGTCACACTGGCGCTTGCGCAGACGTTCATCTTTCTCCTGTTCGCGCCGCTCGTCGGCCTCATTCCGAGCATCACCGGCCTCCTGGTGATCGTCCTGGCGTCGGCCGCTATGGCGACGGCCTTCACAGCCCTCGGCTTCACCATCGCGTGGCGGCTTGATACCACGCGCGGCTTCCATGCGGTGATGAACGTGGTGCTCCTGCCGATGTGGGTGCTCTCGGGCGCGTTCTTCCCCCCGGAGGGCGTTCCGGCGTTCGTGCGCTGGGTGATGTACGTCAACCCGACGACCTACGGCGTGGCCGCGCTGCGCGACGGCCTCTACCTGCCTGACGCGGTACCCGGTGCGTCGGGCCTGCCCACATGGCTCTCGCTCGCGATCGCGGTGGCCTTCGCGTTGGCGATGGTCGCCTACGCCGTGCGCACGGTGCAGCGTCGCTCGACGGTCGAGGCATAGACCACAGCGAGATCTCGACTGGGCAGGTGCTCGGAAGAAGTGGCGAACGTGGATCGGTCTCGTCTGGACGGGGTAGGCAGGGGTATGCCAGCCCGCACCACGATCCCTTTCGACCTCAAAGCGCTTGACCGTGACGGCCTCGCGGCGTTCGTCGCCGAGCAGGGCTGGCCAGCGTTCCGCGCGAAGCAGCTCTTCGGCTGGCTCTACGGCAAAGGCGCGACGGACTTCGACACGATCACGGTGCTGCCGAAGGCGATGCGCGAACGGCTCGCCGAGGTCGCGCATATCGGGACGATCCGCGAGGTACAGCGGCAGGTGGCGACCGATGGCACGGTGAAGCTGCTCTACGAACTCAGCACCGGCCGCCGCGTGGAGAGCGTCCTCATTCCCGACTTCGACGACGTCTCGGGTAAGGCGAAGCGGCTCACGGTCTGCGTGTCGAGCCAGGTCGGCTGCGCGATGGGCTGCCACTTCTGCGCCACGGGGCTGATGGGCTTCCACCAGAACCTCACGCCGGGCGAGATCTACGACCAGGTCTTCCACCTCAACACGCTCGCGCTCGAGCGCTTTGGCAAGGGCGTCACGAACGTCGTGTTCATGGGCATGGGCGAGCCGCTCCAGAACTACAAGGCCGTCACCGCTGCGACGCGCCTTCTCACCGATCCCGACGCCCTCGGTCTCAGTCCGAAGCGCGTCACCATATCGACGGTCGGCCTTGCGCGCCGCATCCGTACGCTCGCCGATGACATCGCCGCCGGGGCCGTACCACCTGTGCGGCTTGCGATCAGCCTCCACGCGCCGACTGACCCGCAGCGGAGCGCCATCATGCCAGTCAACCGCTCGGAGAAAACCGACCTGGCTGCGCTAAAGGACGCAGTCCAGCACTACACCCGCACGACCGGTCAGCGCGTGACGTACGAATACTGCGTTTTCGCCGACCGCAACGACCAGCCTGAGGACGCCCGCAACCTCGCCCGCGTAGCACGCTGGGCATCGAGTAAGGTCAACCTCATCATGTACAATCCCGTCGAGGGCACCTCCTTCACGAGCACGGGCGAGCACGCGCTGAACCGCTTCATCCGTGTCCTCGTGGACGAGGGCGTGCGCGTGACCGTCCGCCGGAGTCGCGGCCAAGACATCGACGCCGCCTGCGGCCAGCTTGCCGTTCTCGACGGATGACGTAGGTTGGGCCTGGTCATTGGTCATCGAAGCAAGCCGTTCCCTAGGACCTGGCAAACGAATTCGACGTCCTTCGACGAAGAGACACCGCCCGCCGCCTCCCCCACCCCCTACTGATATGGCTGTCAAATCGTATCCCATGAGCACGGCGGACGTCACGTGGCTCCGCATGGAAGCGCCGACCAACCCATTCACCATTTCGGGCGTGCTGCTGCTCGGGGAGCCGATGGAGATCGAGGCGCTCCGGCGCATCGTGAGCAACCGACTGCTGCTCTTCGAGCGCTTCAAGCAGCGCGTGAAGGGGCGCCACGCCACGCCCAGCTGGCAGAAGGACCCGCACTTCCACATCGAGAAGCACGTCCACGAGGTCGCCCTGCCCAACCCCGGCGGCAAGACGGAGCTGCAGGCGCTGGCGAGCGACCTGCTCAGCACCCCACTCGACTTCGGCAAACCGCCGTGGGAGATGCACCTCGTCCAGAACGTGGACGGCGCGAGCGCCATCATCGGGCGCATCCACCACGTCTACGGCGACGGCATCGCGCTCATCCACGTGCTGCTCTCGATGACGGACGAGTACTTCGACCCCAATCGCGGCTCGGGGTCCCGGTCGAACGGACAGGCTTCGCCGCTCACGGCGCTCTTCAAGCCCGCTGTCAAATCCGTAGGCGCGACCGCCAAGGTGGCGGGGACGGTCGTCGGTGACACGGTGAAGATGGCCGTCAATCCAAGTCACCTGTTCTACCGCGCGAAGCAGGCGATGAGCCTCGGCGGGACCCTCTCGCGACTCGCGCTGCTGCCCGAGGATAGCAAGACCCGGTTCAAGGGCGAGCTGAACTCGCTCAAGCGCGTGGCGTGGTCGAAAGAAGTGTCCCTGGACGTGGTGAAACGCATCGGTGCCGCGAACGATGCCAAGGTCAACGACGTGCTGCTCACGGCCGTAGCCGGGGCGCTAAGGCGCTACCTCGAAGCGCAAGGCGACCCCATCGAGGACGTCGAGTTGGGCGCAGCGGTGCCCGTTAATGTGCGCCCGCTGGAAGAGGCGTACAAGCTGGGCAACTACTTCGGCATCGTCTTCCTGATGCTCCCCGTGGGTGTTGAGGACCCGCGCGAGCGCCTCAAGATTCTGAAGGCACGGATGGACCGGATCAAGGTGACGCCCGAAGCACTCGTGATGCTAGGCGTGCTGCAGACCGCCGGCGCTGCGCCGCG
Organism: Bacteroidota bacterium; assembly: GCA_039208155.1. GTDB lineage: Bacteria > Bacteroidota > Rhodothermia > Rhodothermales > Rubricoccaceae > JBCBEX01. Next base: position 2,969 of record JBCCRG010000371.1, read on the forward strand.
GGTGCTGCAGGACAAGCTTCTCGACATCCTGAGCGCGAAGAACTCAGCGGTGATGACCAACGTGCCTGGCCCCCGCGAGCCGCTCCACTTCGAGGGCATCGAGATGACGGGGATGATGTTCTGGGTCCCGTGCTCGGGAAGCATCGGGATGGGCGTGAGCATCCTTAGCTACGCGGGTGGCGTCCGGCTCGGCATCGCCACCGACCGCGGCGTGATCGAGGATCCCGAGACGCTGGCCGCGCTGTTCGACACCGAGTTCGAAGAGTTAGCCGCCGAGTTTGCGTAGGTTCGGGGCGTTTTCAACCACCCTCCCCTCCGATGCTGCTACGCACCGCGTCTTGCTCCCTGCTCGCGCTGAGCCTACTGATCCTCACTAGCTGCGCTTCTACCTCCACCGAATCCAGCCTGCTGGCGGACACGCCACCAGAGATCGAGCGCCTCGCGGTGATGCTGGACATTCCGGACCCCGAGATGCGACAGGGCATGCTGGGTGCCTTTGAGCAAGCGCTCGGCGCTCAGGGCATTGAGGTCGTCCTTGTCGAGACCTCCCGGGACCCGCGCCCCGAACGCATCGCAGCGTACGGTGCCGAAGCTGAGGCCACGGCAGTACTCGTCGCGGGGGCTACCGGGATGAGCCTGCGCGATGCCTACGACCGAGCTGGATTCGATGCCTTCGGTAATCAGCGTACAAGCCGAGAAGCGTCAACGCAGGCCTTCGAGATCCAACTGACGCTGTACGATGTCGCCTCGCAGCGGCGGTCCTGGACAGCGACGACGACGACCAAGAAAAAAGGCGGTGATAGTCGCGCGGAGATTGGCGACGAGATCGCGACGAGCGCCCTCCAGGCCATGCGAGACGACGGGCTCCTAGCACCTTGAGCGGGATGTCTCCTCGCGTCAAGATCTGCTGCATCGGCAGCGTTGAGGAGGCCCGGCTTGCGATCCGCTACGGAGCGTCGGCCGTGGGCTTGGTGTCGGCGATGCCAAGCGGGCCAGGCGTGATCGCCGAAGACCAGATCGCAGCGATCGCGGCGACCGTCCCGCCTCACATCGCGACGTTTCTGCTGACGTCAAGCACCGACGCAGACCACATCGAAGCACAGGTGCGGCGCTGCGGCGTCAACACGGTGCAGCTTGTCGATGCGGTACAACCCAGCGTGTACGCACACCTTCGCGCTGCGCTGCCGCTCGTCAGGCTCGTGCAGGTCATCCACGTGGAGTCAGAAGCCACCGTCGCCGAAGCCACGCGTGTAGCTCCTCATGTGGACGCGCTCCTCCTCGACTCGGGCCGTCCGTCGGCCGCTGTGCCA
>JBCCRG010000372.1:0-4252 GCA_039208155.1 Bacteroidota bacterium
CTCGGGGCGGTAGCGGACGGAGACGTCCATCGCGATCTCCAGGCCGTTCGAGGAGAGCACCTCGACCTGCTCGTCGCGGTTCTTGAGCGTCACGTCGTAGACGACCATGCTCTCCCACGGCCAGAAGACGTGGAAGCCCTCGCCGTAGCTCCGTTCAAGGTTGGTACCTGAGAGCAGGCTCACCTTGACGCCTTGCTCACCGGAGCCGACGGAGGCCGTCATGCAGCCGCCTGCGATGATGAGCAGGATGAACGCGAAGAGCGCGACGAAGCCGTAGCGGCTGGCCGTGCGCGTGAGGTTGGGATACGGATTGGACATAGCAGTGGGGGCTGGGGCACAAGTGTAGCACGGGAAACTACGATGGCTCCGCAGATGGAGACGCCCGTGCGGACGGATTCGGCTCGTGGCGGTGCCGTACCCCCAAACCGCGCCTAGGCTCCCTCTCCTACCCGATTGCGTAGGCCGGACGCGCGCTTCTCACACCGTCCTCACGCCGCTGGCCGAAACGCCGCGCGTAGACTTCCTATGCATCGCCCTTCTCCCCCGCTGTCTCGCCTCGATGCTTCCCTACGTCTCCCTCGCTGACGACCTCGCAGCGCGCCTCGGCGCGGACCGCGTCCGACGCCATGTACGGCTCGCGCCGCTGACCACGTTCAAGATCGGCGGCCCGGCGGACCTGTTCGTCGATGCCCGCACGGCGGACGAGCTGGCAGACACGATCACGCTTGCCCGCCGGCATGGGGTACCCTACTTCCTGCTCGGCCTCGGGGCGAATATCCTCGTGGGCGACCTCGGCTTTCGCGGCCTCGTGATCCGCAACGCGGCCACGCACGTCACCCGCGACGGCGACCGGCTCACCGCCGAGAGCGGGGCCGTCGTCTACCCCGACCTCATCGAGACGGCCGTCAGCGCGGGGCTGTCGGGGTTGGAGCACTACGTCGGCATCCCCTCGACCGTGGGCGGCGCGCTGTGGCAGAACCTCCACTTTCTCTCCCCGGACCGCTCGCGGACGATGTTCATCGAGGAAGTGCTGCTCGAAGCCGACCTGCTCACGGAGGAGGGCGAGCGCAAAACGGTAGGCGTGGACTACTTCGAATACGGCTACGACGACTCGATCCTCCACCACCGCGACGACCTCGTGCTCTCAGCCACGTTCCAGCTTGCGCCCCACGACGAGGCGACCATGCGCGAGGTTATGGTCGCGAACCTCGACTGGCGGCAGAAGCGCCACCCGCCGCTGGACACCGAGCCGAGCGCGGGCAGCATCTTCCAGAAGATCGAAGGCGTCGGGGCCGGGCGATTGATCGACTGGTGCGGCCTCAAAGGCTGCCGCATCGGCGGCGCGATGGTGACGCACCGGCACGCCAACATCTTCATCAACCAGGGCCTCTTCGAGGGGGGCGCCCTCGAACCGAGCGCGGTCGGCCGCGGGGCGACCGCGCGGGACGTGCGGCACCTCATCGCGCACGTGCAGACGGTCGTCGAGCGCGAGCAGGGCTACCGCCTCAAGCCTGAGATCAAGTTCGTCGGCGACTTCGGGGACTTGCCTGGCGTCTACCCGAAGGATTGGGCTGACTCTGACGGCTTCACAGGCGGCCTCCCCCCCGGCGGCCACACCGACGCGCACGCGGAGAGTGTCGGACGGTAGTCTCAGTCGAGGAGCGCATCGGCTGCCGCGATTATCTCGTCGCGAGCCTCGATGCCCTCGTGCCAGGCTGGAGGGAACGCCTCCGCGCCGTTGAGCGCGCCGAGCAGCGCCCCGCACATCGCGCCGACCGAGTTGGCATCGCCGCCGACGTTGATTGCGGAGAGCAGCGTCGCCTCGGGGAGGTGCGGATTGCGCGCGAACATGGCGAGCGCGAACGGCCACGACTCGCTCGCCTTCGCGCCCGTCCCACCGCATGCGTCCTGGAGATCAAGCGGGAAGTCATCCAGCATGTCGGCGAGGTGCGCGAGGCGGCCGGAGACAGAGGTATCGACGTCGCCCAGGCGATGCTCGGCGACACGCGTGGCTTCGTGTACGGCCTGCCAGAACGCGTCCACTTCGAAGCCGTCGGGGTCGGCCAGCAGCACGGTGCGGAGGGCGAAGGCCTGCCCGTAGGCCGCCGCGTAGGAAGCGGGGTGCTGGTGCGTCACGCCCGCGATGGCCGTCAGCAGCGCGCTTACCTCCTCGGCCGTGCGCTCGCCCTGCGCCCACCGTATGCCGACTGGAGCCATGGTCACAGCCGCGCCGTTCGTGGGGGCGCTTGGCAGCTCGGCCACTGCCTCGGTACCCCAGGCCTCGACGGCGGCACGCACGGACTCAGGCCAGCGACGTGCCTCGGGCAGCAGCGCGCGGTAGGCCACGCCGAGGCGCTGGGAGACCGCCTCGGGGTCGGTCGTCTGTGCAAGCACCCGCGCGAGCGCTAGCATCCGCTGCGTGTCACCCGTCCACTGTCCGGCGTCGAGTTCGCCGCGCTTCTCGTCGGCGCGGTATTCCTTGATGCCCTTGTAGTACAGCCGCACGTTCTGGTGGCTGAGGTGCTCGATGGGCATGCCGAGCGCGTCGCCGAGGGCCGTGCCGAGGAGGGCACCGCACACGCGGTCGGGGGAGAGGGTAGGCATGGGGCTAGGTTTTGATGAACGCCGATCCAACCGCAGCGCCCTACGTTTCGACCCTGCTGCTGGTCCCCTACCCCGACCGCTCTTCACCCTTTACTCCTGACACCTCACCCAGACGATGCCGGTTCTCACGCTCCACGACCTCACGCTCAGCCTCGGCGGCCCGCGCCTCTTCGACGGCGCGGGGCTCGTTCTGGACGACGGCGAACGCGTCTGCCTCGTTGGGCGCAACGGCACGGGCAAGTCGACGCTGCTGAAGCTCATCGCGGGCGAGATGGCACCGGACGACGGCGAGGTGCGGCTGCGCTCGGGCGCGCGCGTCGCCTACCTGACGCAGGCCGCCCCGGAAGCGCCGGGGCAGACCGTGTTCGACGTGATCGCGGAAGGCCTACCCGATGGCTTCGACCAGCATGCCCACGCGCACCGGGTGGAGGCGCTCTGCTCGCGGATGGACCTCGACCCGACGCTCGCCTACGACGCGGGCTCCGGCGGTATGCGTCGCCGCGCCCGCCTCGCCCGCGCGCTCGTCGCGGAGCCTGACCTCCTCCTCCTCGACGAGCCAACCAACCACCTCGATCTCGACGCCATCGACTGGCTGGAAGGCTTTCTGAAGCGCTGGGGCGGGACGCTGCTGTTTGTCACGCACGACCGCGCCTTCCTCCGCGCCCTTGCCACGCGCATCGTCGAGCTCGACCGGGGCGCGTTGCGAAGCTACCCCGGCAACTACGACACCTTTCTCCAACGCCGCGACGAGTTGCTGGAGATCGAGGCACGCGAGCAGGCACAGTTCGACAAGAAGCTCGCCGAGGAAGAAGCGTGGATCCGCAGGGGCATCAAGGCCCGCCGCACGCGCAACGAGGGCCGCGTCCGCGCCCTCAAGGCGATGCGCACCGAGCGGGCTGCCCGCCGCGAGACGACCGGCACCGTCCAGGCCGAGATCAGCACCGCGCAGCGCTCGGGCAAGCGCGTCATCGTGGCGAAGGACGTGGCGTACACCTGGCCCAATCATGATGGTGAAGCCGCCGACGGTGACGTGCAGCCGGTCGTGTCTAGCTTCTCCACAACGATCCTGCGCGGCGACAAGGTCGGGCTGATCGGCCCCAACGGCGCAGGCAAGACGACGCTGCTGCGGCTCCTCCTCGGCACGCTCGCGCCCGACGCCGGCACCGTCGCGCACGGGACGAACCTGGAAGTCGCCTACTTCGATCAGCACCGCGATGTCCTCGACGACACGATGACCGTCGAGCAGGCCGTCACGGACGGGATGACTGACACCGTGCAGGTCAACGGCCAGGGTGTCCACGTGATGAGCTACCTCAAGCGCTTTCTCTTCGACCCGAAGCGCGCCCGCGAGAACGTCGCGGTGCTCTCCGGCGGCGAGCGCGCCCGGCTGCTGCTGGCCCGCCTCTTCGCGCGCCCGTCCAACGTCCTCGTCCTCGACGAGCCCACGAACGACCTCGACCTGGAGACGCTGGAGTTGCTGGAGGACCTGCTGAGCGAATATGCCGGTACCGTCCTCCTCGTCAGCCACGACCGTGCGTTCCTCGACAACGTCGTCTCGTCCACGCTCGTCTTCGAGGGCGAGGGGCAGGTGAACGAGTACGTCGGCGGCTACGCAGACTGGCAGCGGCAGACGCGGCAAGCCGAGGCA
>JBCCRG010000373.1:0-4232 GCA_039208155.1 Bacteroidota bacterium
CCGCGAGCGGGTCGGGGATAAGCGAGAGCGAGTCACGTTCACCCTCCCCGCGCTGGAGCCGGGTGCCATCGTCGAGTACCGCTACCGTCTCAACTCGGAGAGCCTGCTGCTCTTCCCGACGTGGTACTTCCAGGACGATGTGCCGGTGCTCCACAGCGAGTTTCGGGCCACCATCCCGAACGACTTCGGCTACATGCAGGCCAAGCAGGGCACGCTGCCCTTCGCGACCGAGGAGAGCGAGCAGGTCAACGTGTTTTCGGGCCCCGCGATGCGGCACCGCTGGGTCCGCACTGACGTGCCCGCGCTGCGCGACGAGCCCTACATGACCACGCTGGAGGACTATATCCACAAGATCGAGTTCCAGCTGGCGGAGTACCGCATCCCCGGGTACGGCTACGAGAAGGTGCTCAACACTTGGGAGGACCTCGCCGAGGACCTCCAGCGCCACGACGGCTTCGGGCAGACGCTGCGCTCGTCGCGGGCCCTCCGGCGGGAGGTCGAGGCGCTGACGGCGGGGCTGGACACGCCGGAGGCGCGGCTGGCCGCGATCTACGACTTCGTCCGCACCGCGGTCCGGCACGACGGGCGACGGGGCTACCTGGCCACCGCCAACCTGAAGACCACGCTCGAAGACCGGACCGGCAGCGCAGCCGACATCAACCTGCTCCTCGTCCAGATGCTGCGCGAGGCGGGCATCGAGGTGCAGCCAGTGCTTCTCTCGACGCGCGATCACGGCCTCGTGCAGACGATCTATCCGCTCGTCAACCAGTTCAACTACGTCGTCGCGATCGCGGAGGTCGGCGGGGGGGCCATCTGGCTCGATGCCACCGACCCGATGCGGCCGATGGGTATCCTGCCTGCCCAGGCGCTCTCCGGGATGGGCTGGGTCCCCAACGAGGACGCGCCCCTCTGGCTGCGCATCGACCCAGTCGGGCGCGCGACGCGCTCGGTCAGCTTCGAGAGCGAGCTGGACGCGGCGGGCACGCTCACCGTCGCCCTCCGGCTCCGCGCCGAGGGCTACGACGCGGTCTGGATGCGCCGCTCCATCGAGGACGGATCGCCTGAGGCGTTCATGCAGGACTACCTCAGCGACGTCCCCGGTCTCGTGCTCGACAGCGCCCGCGTCGAGCACCTGCACGACCTCGCGGAGCCGCTCCAGGTCTACGCCAGCGTGCGCATCGATGGCTACGCCCAGACAGCGGGCGACCTCGTGTTCTTCAACCCGACGCTGCTCGACCGCTACCTCGAAAACCCCTTCAAGTCGCCCGAGCGCAGCTTCCCGGTGGACTTTACCTACCCGCGCACGCATCGCATCATGGGCCTGTGGCAGCTCCCCGACGGGTATGCGGTGGATGAGATGCCGGAGCCGGTGCGGATCGCGCTGCCGGAGCGCGCGGCGACCTACCGCTGCCAGCTCGCCGAGCAGAGCGGCCAGCTTGTCGTGCGCCGCACGTCGGAGTTGAACGCGCCGAGCGTACAGCCAGAGGCGTATGCCGATCTGCGGCGCTACTACGACCGCATGGTGCAGGCCGACGACCAGATGGTGGTCCTCAAACGGGCCGCGCTGGAGGCAGCCGACCCGACACCCACGCCTGAGGCGAGCGCGCCGGAAGAGGCAGCATCGGGAGATGCCCCCGAAGACGCCCCCGCGCCGGAGGACGATCCCGACCGCCGCTAAGATGTCTCGACCCCTCTGCCGCTCCGTCCGTGGTGGTCCCATGAACGACCGAGTCGTGCGTCACCGATTCATACGCTGCAGCTGGCTGCTGACCGCGCTCTGCTTTGGGATTTTCGGCATAGGCGCGCCTCGTGCGCTCGCCGCCCCGGACGACGATCCAAGCTTGGCTGTCAACGGGAGTACGCTCCTGCTCAACACCCTCTACGACCATGGCGTCGTCGTGCGCCGCCACGAAACGCGTGTCGAGATACGCGGGCCGGGCCGGGCGGTCGAGCGGACGCGCCGCGCCGTCACGGTCTTCGATACGCGGGGCCGCGACTACGGCTCGCACGCGGTCTTCTACGACAGCTTCCGCAAGCTCAAGCGGTTCCGCGCCTGCCTCCTCGACGACGAGGGCGAGGAGATCCGCTGCCTCAAACGGCGCGACTTCGACGACTACCCCGCGACGAGCAGCTACTCGCTCTATGAGGACAACCGGGTCCGGCTCGCCGAACTCGTCCATGGCACGTACCCCTACACGGTCGTCTTCGAGGTCGAGGTCGAGCACGACGGCCTGCTCGGTGGCCCGCCGCCGTGGACGCCTCAGCCCTTCGGCCACCCTGTCGAGCAGGCGCGGTTGTCGGTCGTCGTGGAGGACGGGTTGCCCCTGCGCCACCGCGCCCGCCACCTCGGCGACGGGGCCGCGCCAGACGTCACCGAAGAGGGCAGAGCCACGCGGTACACCTGGGCCCTCGCGATGCTGCCTGGCCGCAACCGCGAAGGGCTCGGCCCCCGCTTCGCCGACCAGGTGCCGCGCGTCGAGGTTACGCTGGACGCATTTGAGATCGGCGGCGAGCGCGGACGGCTCGACTCGTGGCAAGCGTTCGGGGCGTGGTACGCCCAGCTGAGTGAAGGCCGCGACGCGCTGCCCGAAGAGACAGCGGTCGAGGTGCGCGCCCTCGTGGCGCAGGCGGCGACCCGGCGCGAGCAGGTGCGGCTGCTCTACGAACACCTCCAGACGTCCACGCGCTACGTCAATGTCACGCTCGGCCTCGGCGGCTGGCAGCCCTTCGACGCCGCCTACGTCGCCGAGCGGCGTTACGGCGATTGCAAGGCGCTCACCAACTACCTCATGGCCATGCTGGCTGCGTTCGGCATCGAGGCGTATCCGGCGCTCATCCTCAACGGCGCGTCGGCCGAAGACCTCGACCCCGACTTCCCCTACAACCGCTTCAACCACGTCATCCTGTACGTGCCGATGGACGACCCCGCGACCCCGGAGGAGGAGGCCCCGCTGTGGCTGGAGGCGACGAGTTCGCAGATGCCCTTCGGACACATCGGGGCTAGCAACGAGGACCGGCACGCGCTCGTGGTGACGCCGACCGGCGGGCAACTCATCCGGACCCCCGCCAGCGCGGCCGAGGATAACCGAGACGCGCGCCGCTTCGACCTCGTGCTCCAGCCGAACGGGCAGGCGTCGGGGACGCTGCGGCACACCTACACGGGCGCGCAGACCGACCGCGTGCGCGGCGCGCTCTGGCAGGCCCGCCCCCAAGACCGCCTCGACTGGCTCTACGAGCGCGTGATCGAGGGGGCCGACCTCTCCGCACCGGACTTCAGCCGCGTCGACGCGCGCACCGACACGCTCGCCCTGAGCGCGTCGCTGACCCTGTCCAGCTTCGCCACGCGGATGGGCAGCCGCCTGTTCATCCAGCCGAGCCGCCTGCTCTACAGCCCCAACGTGCCGCCCGACATCGAGCAGCGCGACCACCCCGTACGCTTCGCGTATCCCTACCTCGACACGGACGAGATCGTGGTCGCACTCCCTGAGGGGTACGCGGCCGAGGTGCTGCCCGAGCCCGTCGTCCTCGCCACGGACTTCGGACGCTTCGAGCGGCGGGTCGAGCTCACCGACGACGGCGCGCTCCGCGTCTCGCGCACGCTGAAGATCCAGACGCGCGAACTGCCGCCGACGGCGTACGCGGAGGTACGCGCCTTCTTGACGACCGCCGCCCAGGCAGCCACCGACCAGGTGGTCCTCCGCCGCAGCGAGTGACCGAAGACAGGTCGGCGCGTTCGCCTACGTGCGCTTGAAGGGCGCTCAGTCCTCGTCGTCCTGGGGCGCGAGGCGGACGTCCCACGACAGCATCTGCTCGATGTCGGCGTAGTCTTCCTCGCCGTCCTCGTCGGTGAACGTGTAGTCGCCGTACTTCGAGCGGAGGGCGGGGCGGAGGCGCTCCCACGCCATGCCGTCGTCGCCCTGAAAGGTCTCCGGGTAGGGGCTCTCGATGCGGAAGTGCGGGTGGTAGGAGCGGTACGTCTTCGCGGCCTCGTAGAGCGCGGCGCGGCGCGCGCCCGCCTTCGTCACGCTGCGGCCGACCACGCGGAACGGCGCGATCACGATGGCGGCCTGCCACTCCTTCGCCTCCTCGTCTTCGTTCTCGGGATCGAGGTCGGTGTATTCGGGGCGCATCACCTTGAATTCGTCGGGATGCGGATAGGCGCTGCGTTCGGCGTCGAACATGGATGGAGCAGGGGAGGTGGTCGTTTGGAAAACAGACGCAATACTACGACG
>JBCCRG010000374.1:0-4224 GCA_039208155.1 Bacteroidota bacterium
GGCCAGCGGCGTGCTCGGCGGTATATGGCCCTGGACGGCCGCCGCGAACGGCTGGTGGGGCATCCTCACGGTCGATGTCGGCTTCCTGCTGATGGGGCCCATGCTGCTGTGGACGGCCGCGCGCCTGAACCCCGACGCCCTTGCCCCGGCACTCGCAGGCGACGGCGCAGCGGCAGACGCCCCCCCGCGCCTGGCCACCTCGTGAGTCACAGCCCCTCCGTGGTGGCCACCCGGGCCACCGCAACGCGACGACTGTGTCTACCCGGCACCGGCTCGACCAGGGATGCCATCCTATCTCTCTTACCGGTTCTCTGAGTCGATACCTCATCTCATCTACAGCGTCATCCCCGCAAACGCGGGAGCCGAAGACCGACGCAGTCAATCCATGCGATGCATTGAATGGATCCCGGATCAAGTCCGGGATGACTAAGGTGCAGGTGAGCTAACACCCTGGCCATCTGCTGTTCGCACCCATCTTGACCCCGCACCTCTCACTCTACCTACCCTCATCATGACACTCCGACTCTCTCTTTTTCTCATCGCTGCGCTCGTGCTCTCGGCGTGCGGCAACGATGCCAACACGTCCACTACGGACGAGCCTACCGCTGACGGCCCGCTCGTCGTCTACACCGGTCGCAGCCAGTCGCTCGTCGACGACGCCGTGGAGCGGTTCCGCGAGGCCACCGGCGTGGAGGTCGAGGTCCGCTACGGGCGTGACGCCGAGATTCTGGCCGCGCTGAACGAGGAGGGGGCCGCCTCCCCGGCCGACCTGTTCTGGGCCAACACGGCCGGAGCGCTCGGTGCCGCCGTCGAGGCGGGCCTGCTCAAAGCGGCTCCCGACAGCTTGCTCGCCCGGCCTGCGGCCTTCGTGCCATCCGGCGGAAGCTGGGTGCCCGTCACGACCCGATTCCGCACCCTCGCCTACGATCCCAATGACATCGACCCGGCCACGCTGCCGACCTCGGTGCGTGACATCCCCTCCCGGGAAGCCCTGCGGGGCCGGATCGGGTGGACGCCGACCTACTCCAGCTTCCAGGACTTCATCACGGCGCTCCGGATGACCGAGGGCGACGAGACCGCCGGGGCCTGGCTCACCGGCATGCGCGCGCTCGACCCCGTCGCCTACACGTCCAACACGTCGATGCTTGAGGCACTCGTGGCGGGCGACATCGACGTGGCGCTCACGAACCACTACTACATCCTGCGCGTGACCGAGACGACCGACGGCGACCCGCCCGTGGCGACGCACCGCTTCGCGGCGGGCGACCCGGGCAACCTGGCGCTCGTGACCGGGGCTGGGCTCCTGGAGACGAGCGACCAGGACGGAGCCGCCGCGCAGTTCCTCTCGTTCCTCCTCTCGGACGACGCGCAGCGGGACGCCGCCCAGCGCGTCTTCGAATACCCCGTCGTGGGTGTGGAGACGCCGACCTACCTCGTCCCGCTGGAGGAGGCCCGCGAGCTCGGCCCTGCGATCGACTTCGAGCAGCTCCGCGACATCGAGGGGACGCTGGCGCTCCTCCGCGACCAGGAACTGCTCTAGCCACGGCCCCTCCGTTCCGGAGGTACGGTCCCCGATGCTGGCTGCCACGCTTAGCATCGGGGACCGTGCTGTGGGGCGCGCCCGCCTCGCTCGTCCTCGGGAACGCAAGCACCGAGGCCGGCGGTTTGGAGACCGCTCCTCCGGTCCGATTCGGCCGTCTCGTCACTCTCGCTCCCTCCTCTCGATGGACCTCGCGCCCGCCCCAGCGCCCTCGCCTTGGCGTGCCCGCCTCCGCCGGGTGGGCGAGGCCGTCTGGCGCAACGCCCTCTGGGTGCCCGTGGGGGCCGTCGCGCTCGGCGTGCTCGTCCCGCTGGGCTACCTCGTCGCGCGCGCCTTCGGGGCGGACCTCGGCACGCTGACCGACCTCGTCTTCCGGGCGCGGACGCTGCGGCTGGCGACCAGCACCATCGGGCTGACGGTCGCTGTGCTCGCGTCCACGACGGCGCTCGCACTGCCGCTGGCGTGGCTCGTTGCCCGAACCGACCTGCCTGCGCGGCGGGTGTTCACGGTCCTGGGCGCGCTGCCGCTGGCGGTGCCGGGCTACGTGATGGCCTTCGCCCTCCTCGCCGCGACAGGGCCGAACGGCCTCATCGCCTCCGTGACCGGCCTCGTCATCCCGCGTCCCAGCGGCTTCCTCGGGGCATGGCTGGCGCTGACGCTGACGCTCTTCCCGTACCTCTTCCTCGGGCTCCGGGCGGCGCTGCTCGGCCTCGACCCGGCGCCGGACGAGGCGGCGCGGATGCTCGGCGCGAGCCCCTGGCAGCGCGCCCGCGCGGTCGTGCTCCCGCAGCTCCGGCCAGCGCTGCTGGCAGGCGGGCTGCTCGTGGGGCTGCACGTGCTTGGCGACTTCGGCGTGGTCTCGCTCATGCGCTTCGAGACGTTCAGCTTCGCGATCTACCTCCAGTACGCCGCCGCCTACGACCGGGTCTACGCGGCGGCGCTGGCGCTCATGCTCCTGGTGCTGACAGGCGCGCTGCTGTGGGGCGAGGCGCGGCTGCTCCGGGGCCGCCGGTTTGCGCGCACCGGTGCGGGCGCGGCGCGGCGGCAGTCGGTCGTGGCGCTGGGGGCATGGCGGTGGCCGGCCGCCGCCGCGGCAGGGGCGGTGGCGCTGCTTTCGGTGGGCGTGCCCATCGCGGCATCGACGTTCTGGCTCGGGCAGGGCCTAGGGGGGGCGAACGAGGGCGGCGTCTGGGGCGACCTCGCCTCGGGGCTGGTCGACTCGGTGTCGGCGGCGCTTCCGGCGGCGTTCATGGCGGCGGCGCTGGCCGTGCCGGTCGGGGTGCTGAGCGTCCGGCGGCCCTCGCGGCGGACGGCCCTCGCGGAGCGGGTGGCCTACCTCGGCTACGCAACCCCGCCGCTCGCCTTCGCCCTGGCGTTCGTCTTCGTGGCGATCCGTGCGGTCCCGTGGGCCTACCAGACGCTCGGGCTACTCATCGTGGCCTACGCACTGCACTTCCTCGCCGAGGCGCTCGGCCCCGTCCGCACATCGCTCTACCAGACCTCGGCGCGGGGCGAGGAGGCGGCGCGCATGCTCGGGCGGGGGCCGCTCCGGGCGTTCGCCGAGGTCACGCTCCCGGTGCTCCGGCGTGGGCTCGGAGTCTCCGTCGCGCTCGTGTTTCTGTCGGCTCTGAAGGAGCTGCCGATTGCGTTTCTTCTGTCTCCACTCGGGTTCGAGTCGCTCGCGACACGGGCGTGGGCGGCGGCAGGCGAGTCGCTGTTCGCCGTCGCTGCGCCATACGCGCTCGCGCTCGTTGCCGTCTCCACCCCGCTCGTAGCCCTCGCGCTCCGCGACGCCTGACACCGCCCCCGTATGACACGCCGCCTTGCCCTCACGCTGGGTGTCGCCTGGGTCGCCGGGATGCACGCGGCTACAGCCCAGATGGCCGTCCCCATTCCGGCCCCGACCGAGGCGGCGGTCACGGCGGCCTTCACCGAGGAGCCCCCCCGCATCGACGGGCACCTCGACGACCCGCTCTGGGACGCGATTGCGCCGGTGACGGTCTTCACGCAGGTCTGGCCCGCGACGGGGGCCGCCGCCACCGAGGACACCGAGGTCCGCATCGCCTACGACCGCGACTACCTCTACTTCGCCTTCACCAACCACGACCGCGACGCCGCGCTCATCCGCGCGCGCAACCTCGAACGCGGGGGGCCCAACAGCCGCGACGACCACATCTTCATCGGACTCGACACCTACCTCGACGGGCGCAACGCGTACCTCTTCGAGATGAACGCGCTCGGCACGCAGGACGACGCCCTTGTGACGGACGAGGACATCGGCTTCGACAGCTTTACGTGGGACGCCGTCTTCCTGTCGGAGGGCCAGATCACCGACGCAGGGTGGACGATGGAGGTCGCGATCCCGTTCAACCAACTCCGCTTTCCCGAGGGCGCGGAGGTCGATTTCGGGCTGATGCTCTCGCGCGGGATCAGCCGCAAAAACGAGCGCGTGATGTGGCCTGCCATCGGCCTCGACCGCGGCAGTGAGTTCCTGGCGCTGGCGACCGTCTCGCAGTACGGCTTGCTGCGCGGGCTGCGCGGCATCCGCCGGGGCCGCAACCTCGAAATCAAGCCGTACGGCATCTCCGGCGTCCAGCAGTCGCGCCCTGACCTCGCCGAGCCGACCAGCGACCCCGACGTCACCGCCGACGTAGGGCTCGACGTCAAGTGGGGCGTCACGTCCA
>JBCCRG010000375.1:0-4205 GCA_039208155.1 Bacteroidota bacterium
CACGCTGCTCACCACCGACCGCTTCGACGCGGACAAGGCCGCGGCGCTGACCGCGCGGGCGCGGGCGTTCGGCGCACTTGTGAAAGGGCACGACACCGACTTTGTGGCGCATCCCGAGGCCTACCCGGCGAGCGGGATGGGCGCGGCGAACCTCGGTCCGGAGTGCACGGCGGCGGAGTACGCGGCGCTGCTCGACCTCGCCGCGCTCGAAGGCGAGCGCCTACCGCCCACGTCCACCGAGGCGTCTGGGATCGCCCGGGTCGTCTTCGAGGCGGTCGCGGCGCATCCGCACTGGCGGAAGTGGCTCGGCGCGGACGAGCGCGGTGCCCGACTCGCAGATCTGGCTCCCGAGCGACAGCGCTGGATCGTGGCGACGGGCGTGCGCTACGTCTGGACACGTCCGGCGGTGGCAGCAGCCCGGGCGGCCCTGTTTGCCAACGTGGCGGCGGCGTGCGATCCAGACGCTGTGGTCGATCAGCGTATCGAGGCCGTGGTGAAACGCTACGCGGATGCGTTCGCCCTACCTGGCCTGTGCGAGCGCCTGGCATGGGTGTAATGGTAGCGTGACATCGAGTGGGGCCGAGGCTGGTCGTGCGGTACGGGGCTGGTCGCGGTGTGGGATTTGGCCCCGTCCTTGCGATAGGGGAGGACCTCGCCACCGAGGGCCCTCCCTCGGGTCGAATCGTAGCACGCGGCTACCCAATCCTGCCACCCGCCTTCTCCTCGCTCCGCTATGGCTGAGTTTCGCTTCACCGGCATCGCCTCCAACGGTCAGCCCGTGCAGGGGACCGTCTTCGCCCCGAACCAGCGCACAGCCAAGAAGAAGGTGGACGAGCTGGCCACCAAGCATAAGTTCGCCGCCCGCGAGATCGAGAAGCGGGTCACGTTCCTCTTCAAGGTGACGCACCCCTCCGGCAAGGTGGTGCAGGGCGAGCAGAAGGCATTCCAGGCCGAGGAGGTCGAGCGCGCGCTCACCCGGATGGGCATGGAGGTCGTCTACGTCAAGAAGAAGCTTCTCGACGTGACGCGCAAGCCGCCGTCGAGCGACGTGATCATGTTCGTGCGCCTCGCAGCAAACCTGCTCAACGAGAAGATGCACTTCAACGAGGTGCTCAACCTGCTCATCGCCGACATCTCGTCGAACTCGCTCAAGCAGGTCATCCGCGACATCAACGGCGACCTGAAGGCTGGCATGGAGGCGCAGCAGGCCTTCATGAAGCACCAGCAGTCGCTCGGCAAGTTCACCGCCTACATGCTCGGCGTGGCCTCGAAGTCGGGCAACATGTCCGAGATCTACGAGGCCACCGCCCGCTTCCTCGAGCGCCGCGACGAGTTCAAGAAGTCCGTTAAGAGCGCGCTCATCATGCCGATGGTGACCGTGCTGGCGACGATTGGCGTCTTCATCTGGTACATCTGGTACATCGTGCCGATGACGGCGGGCCTCTTTGACAACTTCAACAACCTAGAGCTGCCGCCGCTCACCACGTGGTCCATCGGGGCCAGCAAGTGGCTCGACGCCAACATCGGCTACCTGCTGGTGGCCATTGCTCTGCTCGTGGGCGGAGCGGTGATGTACTTCCGCTCGCCGAAGGGGCAGTTCCAGGCGCACAAGCACATGATCAAGATCCCGGTGATCGGGAGCCTGCTCCACAAGCTCAACCTGGAGATCTTCTGCCGCGTCTTCGCCATCCTCTACTCGTCCGCGGGGGAGAACATCGAGGTTATTAAGGTGGCCGCCGAGGCGTCGGGCAACCGCTACATCGAGCACCAGGTCAAGACCATCACCATCCCGATGCTCGTCGCGCAGGGCAACGACCTCGTGCAGTCGATGGAGGCCTCGGGCGTCTTCACCTCGATGACGCTCGCGCGTTTCCGCACGGGTTCGGAGACGGGCGCGGTGCGCAAGAGCGCCCAGCAGATGGCCGACTACTACGAGAAGGAGACCACGCTCAAGCTCAAATCCGCCGTCGAGACGATCCAGACGGTGGTGTCCATGTTCATCGGCATCCTGGTGGCATTCCTGACCGTCCTCTCGGCTGAGACGGCGCTCATCCGCCCCAGCTCGACCGAACTCATGGGCGGCTAGCCCGGGCCTGCAGTCCGGTCCGCTTGAACGGCGGGCCGGGCTGGCCGATACCTCGCTCGACCTCCGCCCACCGGGGCCTCGTCTTCCGCCACGCCGCAGTCCATGCAAAGCCGCTTCTTCCGTAGCTCGTCCGGCTCCGACGGTAAAGCGCGCAAGCCGCGCTCGCCGTTCGCTTCGCCGCCGCCCACCCAGGGCGATGGCAGCAACTGGATGTCGGGCGACGCCCTCGCGGGGGCCGACCCCGCGCTCGAAGCCGAACTCGCCGCGACGCTCAACACGGCGTCCTCGCCGCCGGGAGCCCCGCCGAAGCCGGTCGCACCGCCTGCCGGAGGCGACGGGGCCGCAGTCGTACGCCGCACGGCAGCCGTGGCCACGCAGGGCGGCGCGCTCGGCCTTGCCGGGCACGACCGCGTGGTGCAGGCGCTTCTCAAAGACGAGAAGGTCACCGAGGCGCAGGTCCAGACCGCGCACGACGTCAAGCAGAACGAGCGCCTCCGCGATCCCCTCTGGCGCGTCCTCACCAAAGACACGACCGTCGACCGCGACGCCGTCTTCGAGCAGGCCGCCCTCACCTACGCCTTCCGGCTGGCCCCGGTCGTCGAGCGCGAGCCCGACGTCGAGTTTGTCAAGACGGTGATGGAGTCGTTCGAGGAGGAGCTCCGCGACCAACTCCTCGAGATGGGCGTCGCGCCGTACGCCTACGCGCAGGATCACGCCTCGGGCATCCTCAAGCTGGTCTTCATCACCGAGGACCCGATGCGGCAGGAGCTGCAGCGGCTCATGCACAAGCTGGAGCTGGAGCGCTTCGAGCTGTGCTTCGCGCCGGGCAGCATCGTCGCGAAGGTGCTGGACACGGCCTTCCCGAAGCAGAACGAGTACCTCAAGCGCGTCCAGGAGTCCGACGACGACGCCTTCGACCTCGGCATGTCGTTCGAGGACGGCGAGGAGTCGCTCATCGACGAGGAGGCGCTCGAAGCCGAGATCTCGCGTTCGGCGCTCATCAACCTCACCGAGGCCATCCTCATCGAGGGCGTCCGCAAAAACGTCTCGGACATCCACATCTGGATCAACCACGCGCGTCAGACGGAGGTCCACTTCCGCATCGATGGGCGCCTCGTCCACTGGCACACGCAGAAGAAGGGCCACCCGGAGGCGCTGCTCTCGGTCATCAAGGACACCGCGGGCGGCGTCGACCGCTTCGAGCGCGAGAAGGCGCAGGATGGCTTCATCCAGCGTCCCATCGACGGTACCACGATTCGCTACCGCGTCTCGATTCTGCCGATCGCCACGGCCAACTCCGAGATCCGGGCCGAGTCCATCGTCATCCGTATCCTCGACGACCGGAAGGTGATCACCGACCTCTCCAAGCTCGGCCTCCTGCCGTTCGCGATGGAGCAGTTCAACAAGGCCATCCGCCAGCCGCACGGCATGGTGATCCTGACCGGTCCGACGGGCTCGGGTAAGTCGACCACGCTGGTGGCGGCGCTCTCCAACACGGTCACGCCCGAGGTGAACGTGCTCACGGTCGAGGACCCGGTCGAGTACATCATCCCCGGCGTGCGGCAGATCAAGCTGAGCCACAAGCTCTCGCTCGAAGGCGCGCTCCGCGCTATCCTGCGTCACGACCCCGACATCGTGATGGTGGGTGAGATGCGTGACAAGGCCACCGCCGAGCTGGGCATCAAGCTCGCCAACACGGGTCACCTCACGTTCTCCACGCTCCACACCAACGACGCGCCGTCGGCGGTGTCGCGTCTCTACAAGATGGGCCTGGAGCCGTTCCTCATCGCCTACGCGATCAACCTGATCGTGGCGCAGCGCCTCATCCGCAAGGTGTGCGACGGGTGCAAGAAGGCAACCCCGCGTGAGGAGTTGGACGTGACCCTGGCTACGCAACTCGAGTTTACCGAGGAAGAGATCGAGACGGTGACGTTCTACGAGCCAGGCAACGACCCGACCTGCCCCATGTGCAAGGGCCGGGGCTACAAGGGCCGCCGTGCCATCGCCGAGGCGCTCTACTTCTCCCCAGCTATCCGCGAGGCCATCGTGGACGCGGGCGAGGTGATCGACGAGGACGAGATCAAGCGCATCGCGGTCAGCGAGGGCATGCTCACGCTCC
>JBCCRG010000376.1:0-4198 GCA_039208155.1 Bacteroidota bacterium
ATCGCATAGCGGTAATCGCCAGCTTACACGCGAGGAAGAGATTGGGACGATCCACGTCTGTATCCCTCACCACACCTGCTGGATGCACTACCGCACCCTCTGGATCTCAGACCTGCACCTCGGCACGCGCGGCAGCCAGGCTGGGCTGCTCCTCGACTTTCTCCGCCACAACGAGTCCGACACGCTCTACCTCGTTGGCGACATTGTAGACGGCTGGGCGCTCAAGCGCTCGATGAACTGGGGGCAACTCCACAACGATGTCGTGCAGAAGCTGCTCCGCCGTGTCCGTAAGGGTACCCGTGCCGTCTATATCCCTGGCAACCACGACGAGTTCGCCCGCGCCTATGTCGGTTACCAGTTCGGCGGCATCGACGTGTTGCGCGAGACCGTGCACACGACGGCCGACGGACGCCGCCTGCTCATCCTCCACGGCGATGAGTTCGACGGGGCGATCCGGTACGCGCCGTGGCTCTCGAAGCTCGGCGCGCGGGCCTACGAACTCGCGCTTGCGCTGAACACCGTCGTCAACGGCGTCCGCAAGGCGTTTGGCAAGCCCTACTGGTCGCTCGCGGCCTACCTGAAGGGCAAGACCAAGAAGGCCGTCCAGTACATGGGCGACTTCGAGGAGGCCGTGGCGGCGCTGGCGAAGGATCGCGGCGTCGATGGCGTGGTATGCGGGCACATTCACAAGCCCGAGCTCCGGGAGATCGACGGGGTGCTCTATGCCAACTGCGGCGACTGGGTAGAGTCGTGCACGGCCCTCGCCGAGCACCACGATGGCCGCCTGGAGATCCTGACCTGGCGCACGCCCAAGATGCCGGACGAGGTACGCGCCCTGCGCAAGCGCGTCACGCCAGCCTCGGGTAAGGGACTACTCGGCGTTCCCCTCCACGGGGACGGCCTTCCCGACGAGGCCCCGGTCCTCGCGTCCGCCGCTCTCGACGCCTCATCCGACGCTTCTGCCTGATGCTGGCGCTCGTGCGTCCTCCTACGACCTACCCCAAGCTGGGCCCTCCAGGGCCCTTAGACCTCAAGGAATGGTGTTGACCTACCGACCTGCTCCGTCTCCCCTCACTGGCGACCGCGCGCTGCGTGTGCTATTCATTGTCCAGGGCGAAGGCCGCGGGCACATGACCCAGGCGCTCGCCGTCCGGCAGATGCTCACAGCCCACGGGCACACAGTCACGCACACACTTGTCGGCCGGAGCGCCCGGCGCCAGGTTCCGGTCTTCTTCGCCGAGGGCATAGCCACGCCTATCACCTGCTTCGACAGCCCGAACTTCGTCACGGGCAAAGGCGACGCGACCGTACGGATGTGGCCAACGGCGTGGTACAACGCCACGCGCCTCGGTTCCTATGCCCGCTCGCTTAAGACCATGGACGGTGTTGTGAAGGCCGAGCAGCCGGACGTAATCGTGAGCTTCTACGAGGGCCTGACGGGCCTCTACACGAAGCTCTACCGTCCCAAGGCTCCTGTGGTGACGGTCGGGCATCAGTTTCTCTTCCTGCACCCGAGCTACCCCTTCGGTGCAGGCAACGCGGCGCAGCGCCGTGGCGCGCAACTCTACACCCGTTTCACCTCGATGGGCGCGGCGGCGCGGATCGGCCTCTCGCTCTACCAAGCTAGGGACCTCCCGAGCGAAGGCATCGCCGTCGTCCCGCCCATCCTCCGCGATGAGGTGTTCGAGCTGATGCATACGCGCCGACGAGACGTGCATGAGGCGGAGGACTTTCTCCTCGTCTACCTCCTCGAAGCGGCGATGGGGGAAGAGTTGATGGCCTGGAGCGACCGCAACCCCGACGTGAAGCTGCACTGCTTCTGGGACCGCTTCGACCAGCCCGACGAGTGGGCCTACAACGACGCGCTCACGTTTCATCACCTCTCCGGTACCAAGTTCTTGGAGAAGATGGCGCGCTGTCGTGGCGTTGTCTGCACGGCGGGCTTCGAGTCGGTGAGCGAGGCGATGCTCCTCGGTAAGCCGCTCTTCATGGTACCCGTGCGTGGCCATATCGAGCAGCAGTGGAACGCACTCGACGCCGTGGAGCAGGGGGCTGGGATCACCGCGCCGTCGCTCGACCTCGACCTGTTCATGGAGTATCTCCCGACGCACGCGACCGACCCGCAGTCCTTCCGCGACTGGGTCGCGCAGGCCGAGCGCCGCGTCATCAGCGTCATTGAGGGCGTCGCCGGGCTCGACCCGCTCGTCCCGGCAGGCGACGGCGCTGCCGACTGGACGCAGCATGCCAACCAGGACCGCGTCGCTACGGCGTAAGGCAGCGGGATAGCGGTTCGTTCTTCAGACAACACCGCGAGGCGGGGGCGTAGTTTTCACGCTCTCGCCTCGCCCCGTTTTCGACGCTTCGTTTTCTACGCTCTCCGTCTCAGACGCCACCGCCATGTCTGCGCCCGCCCCCTTCACGCCGCCGCCCGTCACCATCGAGATTGCCCGGGAGCACGGGCTCACCGATGAGGAATACGGCTGGATTTTGGACGAACTCGGCCGTGTGCCCACACTCGTCGAACTGGGCATCTACTCAGTGATGTGGAGCGAGCACTGCTCGTACAAGAACTCCATCGCCGTGCTGAAGACGCTCCCGCGTGACGGCGAGGCGCTGCTCGTAGGCGCGGGCGAGGAGAACGCGGGGCTGGTCGACATCGGCGGCGGGCTGGCGTGTGCGTTCAAGATCGAGAGCCACAACCACCCGAGCGCGGTCGAGCCGTACCAGGGCGCGGCGACGGGCGTCGGCGGCATCCAGCGCGACATCTTCACCATGGGCGCGCGGCCCATCGCGAGCCTCAACTCACTCCGCTTCGGCAGCCTCGACAACCCGCGCGTGCGCTACCTCTTCGACGGCGTCGTGCGCGGCATCGGCGACTACGGCAATTCGTTTGGCGTCCCGACCGTCGCAGGTGAGGTCTACTTCGACGATGCGTATGAGGGCAACCCGCTCGTCAACGCGATGTCGGTCGGCATCGTGAAGGTCGGCGAGACCGTGAGCGCCATCGCCGAGGGCGCGGGCAACTCCGTCTTCATCGTCGGCAGCGCGACGGGCCGCGACGGCATCCACGGCGCGACGTTCGCCTCAGAGGAGATCAGCGAGGCGAGCGAGGCCAAGCGCCCGAGTGTCCAGGTCGGTGACCCATTCACCGAAAAGCTCCTTCTCGAAGCCAGCCTCGAAGCGATCCGCACGGGCGCGCTCGTCGGCATGCAGGACATGGGCGCGGCGGGCATCACGTGCTCGTCCTGTGAGATGAGCGCGAAGGGCAACGCCGGGATGGTGCTCGACATCGAGAGGGTGCCGCAGCGCGAGACGGGCATGACGCCCTACGAGATCATGCTCTCGGAGAGCCAGGAGCGGATGCTCGTCGTGGTGCACCAGGGCCGCGAGGCGGAGATCGAGGCCGTCTTCGAGAAGTGGGACCTCCACGCCGTCCAGATCGGAACGGTCACGGACGACGGCCGCGTGGTCGTGCGCTGGCACGGCCAGGTCGTCGCCGACGTGCCCGCCGAGCACCTCGTCCTCGGCGGCGGCGCGCCCGTCTATCACCGCGAGACCGAGCGCCCCGCCTACCTCGACGCCGCCTACGCCTTCGACGTGAGCACTATTGCCGATGTCGAAGGTGATGCGACCGACACCTTGCTCTCGTTGCTCGGCAGTCCGAACATCGCGAGTAAGCGCTGGGTGTTCGAGCAGTACGACACGATGGTGCGCACCAACACGGTCGTCGGGCCGGGCGCGAGCGACGCGGCCGTCGTGCGGATCAAGGGCAGCGGAGCCGACGGCGAGCCAGAGCGGGCGCTCGCGGTCAAGACCGACTGCAACGGGCGCTACGTTCACCTCAACCCGCGCCGGGGCGGACGCATCGCCGTGGCGGAGGCGGCGCGCAACGTGGTCTGCGCGGGTGGCGACCCGGTCGCGATCACGAACTGCCTCAACTACGGCAACCCGTACAAGCCGGAGGTCTACTGGGTATTCAAGGAGTCCGTCGGTGGGATAGGCGACGCCTGCCGTGCGCTCGGCACGCCCGTCACGGGCGGCAACGTGAGCTTCTACAACGAGAACCCCAGCGGGGCCGTCTTCCCGACGCCCACCATCGGCATGCTCGGGCTCGTGGAGGACGTCGAGCGCGACGCCACGCGGGCCGACTTCCAGGCTGAGGGCGATGCCATCCTGCTCCTCACGCCGGACGCCTGGC
>JBCCRG010000377.1:0-4192 GCA_039208155.1 Bacteroidota bacterium
CGTGCCGGTGCCGTTCGGCCCCTGGATGATCGAGCCCTCGAAGACAAAGATGTCGAGCGCGATCTTGCCCGACTTGCAGTCTTCGAGGAGGTGTGTCACCTGGTGGCCGATCTCGAGGCCGACGGTGGGGTGCCACAGGATGTTGATGCCGAAGTCGGTGACGAGGTCCACGACGGTCGGCTCCTCGGCGTCGAGGAAGGACATCGTGTTGCCGCTACAGGCACCACCCTGGAGCCAGAGTACGTTTGCCATGCGTCTGGGGAAGCTGGAGTGTGAGAAGCACGAGGCGAGCCTCCCGGACACGCAGACGGGCCGCGTGGCGCCGGTCCCTGCCAGGACGCGGGCGCGCTGGAAGCGCTTGCAGCATCGTCCAAAACAACCAGCGTTTGCCGCAACTCAAACGATTGTTGGCATTTGGAGCGATGGACTATTCTAGGGGATACCCCTATCCATGTCAAGAATTCCTGAAGCGATTCCGCCCTGAACCCCTAATTTAGAATTCGTCTAAAGACGCAACTTGATCAGGGCAAGCACTTAGCCCGACCTGCGCGTTTCCCAACGCCGCGCGGGTACTCGGGGCAGTTTGCCAGGCTATCGCCCTGTGCATCAGCCACCGCCGAGGCTGAGCACCTCCAGCAGTTCGGCCACGGCCTGGGCGTGCGCAATCATGTCGGCCTCGCCCTCCATGAACTCACCGCGCGCGTTGCAGCCCGCGCTCTCGCCATCCATGAGGTACCGGATGCATGAGCCCTCGGCGTCGTAGTAGACACGCTTGGAGCCTTCGCCGTAGTCGTAGTAGAGGAACATCGCCTCGCCGCTGTCATCCAGCAGCACCTCGGTACGTGTCTGGAAGGCCGCCGTCTGGTCCTTCACCACCACGAGGTGCGGCACCGGGAGTTGGTTCTCGTGCAGCGTGTAAGTCAGCGTGAACTCCTGCCGGTAGATCCCGACGGCCGGGTAGTCGCGGGCGTCCGGGTTGTTGATGACCTGGAACTGATAGAGCCCCTCAGCCTCGGGGTCTTCGGCGACGGCATAGTAGCGGTCGCGGATCTCCTGGATACGCGACTCCTGGGCAGTCACGGTGGGAGCAACGACGAGTAGGGCGACAAGGGGGAGCAGCAGACGCATCGGAGGTGAGAGCGGAGTTAGAAAGCACGAAAGCGAGCGGCGTGCATGGCTCCCATGCAGCATCGCTCGCCTCGGTACGCGCAGCCACCCGTCGAAAGAGCGCACGTCGTGTCTCTGCCCCCTCCTACTCAGCCAGTCCGTGCTTCTCGGCCCAGGCCTGCAGGTCGGCGTGGGCCTCGTCGGTGATCATGGGCGTGGTCACGTCGAGGGTGACGTAGAGATCGCCCGTAGCCTTGGAAGTCTGGACGCCCTGACCGCGCAAGCGGAGGCGGTGGCCGGGCTGCGTGCCGGCGGGCACCTTCAGCTTGATCGCCGTGCCCTGCGCCGTCTCGATGCGCCGCTCGGTGCCGAGCATCGCTTCGACAGCGGAGATCGTTTCGGTGAGGTGGAGGTCGTCGCCTTCGCGGCGGAAGCGGGGCGAGGCGGCCACGTCGAACGTGATGAAGAGGTCGCCGCGTTGGCCCGTTGCGTCGGGCGTGCCGCGCCCGCGCAGGCGAATCTTGGTGCCGTCGGCGACGCCCTGCGGGATCGTGAGCCGGACCGTCTCGCCCCCGGGGAGCGTCACGTCGCGCTTGCCACCGGCGAGGGCCTCGTCGAACGAGAGTCGCATGCGCGTCTCGGTGGCCTGCGGGCCGCGCGGGACACGCTGTCCCGAAGCACGCGAGTTGCCGAACGGACCGGCATCGCCAAAGGGGCTGCCGCCGAAGGGAGCCCCGCTGAATCCGGTCTGTCCACCGAACGGGCTGCCCCCTCCGAAGAGCGACGCGAGCAGGTCCTCCATGTTCGGAGCCGCACCTCCACTCGACTCGAAGCGGATCGAGCCGTCGGGTCCGCGCGAGAAGCGTACGTCTTGGCCGCCGAACGGGCTGCCCGCCCCGCCAAAGGGGTTCGCGCCGCTGTTCGGGTCCATACCGCCATAGGCATGTGGGTTGGCGCGGAAGCGGTCGTACTTCGCACGCTTCTCCTCGTCGCCGAGCACCTCGTATGCCTGCTGGACTTCCTTGAAGCGCTCCTCGGCCTCGGGGTTGTCCGGGTTGCGGTCGGGGTGGTACTCCCGCGCCAGACGACGGTAGGCCTTCTTGATGTCCGCCGCCGACGCGCGCTCCGCGACGCCGAGCGTCTCGTAGTAGTTCGGGATCGTAGTCGTGGGCATGGAAAAAGCCGGAATGGCAGCGTGGTCGTGCAAATCTCGTTGCGGGTGAAGGGCACGAGAACTGTGCCGCGACGCTGTCTCTGCCAAAGCGGCAGAGCCGATCTTGCGAGTCCGGCTCTTGCCCTCGTGCGCATGTACCGCGCTCTCCCCTCTCCTCTTTCCCCTACTTGCCATGCACCTCGCCGATCAGACGGTCCTCATCACCGGAGCCAGCCGCGGCCTCGGGGCTGCCCTCGCACGCGCGTTCGCCCGCGAAGGCGCACGCGTCATCGTGAACTACTTCCAGAGCTATGAAGCCGCCAAGGCCGTCGTGACGGACATCGCCGAGGCAGGCGGCCAGGCGTTCATCGCCCAAGCCGACGTGCGCAACGCCGATGCCGTGCAGCGGATGGTTGCCGATGCCGAGGCGCACTTCGGCACCCGCATCACCACGAGCGTCCACAACGCCCTCGTCGACTACCGCTTCGACCCCACGACGATGCCGACCGCCGCGACGATCACCTGGGAGCACTACCTTCGCCAACTCGAAGGCAGCGTCCTCGGCCTGATGAACGTCGTCCAGGCAACGATGCCCGCCATGACCGAGGCAGGCGGCGGTCGCGTCATCGCCATCGGGTCGAACCTGGTCCAGAACCCCGTCGTGCCCTACCACGACTACACGACCGGCAAGGCGGCGCTCCTCGGGGCTGTGCGCAACCTCGCGCAGGACCTCGGGCCGCAGGGCATCACGGTCAACCTCGTCTCGGGCGGCCTCCTCCGCACCACCGACGCCAGCGCGGCGACCTCTGCCGAGGTCTTCGGCATCATCGAGGCAACGACGCCGCTGCGCCGGGTCACGACGCCCGAGGAGATGGCCGACGCGGTGCTCTTCTTCGCCTCGCCGTGGGCACGCGCTGTGACCGGCCAAAACCTCGTCGTGGACGGCGGCCTGGTGAAAAACTGAGCCGCTCGGTTGCTTTAGGGATCGCGACGGACCGAGCGACGTGCCATCGGCCCGCGTTACCTCCCTCGCCTGCCATGACTGACCCGACGATTGCTCCCGACCCAGACGCCGCCACGCCGAACCCGTGGCGCACGCCCCGCCGGTGGATCCTCGTGGGCATCGCGGCCGTGGTGCTATCGTTCGCGTTTCAGGAGGTCCTCGATCCGTTCGGCGACGATGGCTATGTGGAGATTTTCCACGGCGACCACTCACACTTCCTCCCCGAGGACAACCTCCTCGACGACCCGGACGTGACGCTGTCGGACTTCCCGACCTCGCCGCCGGGCCCCGACGAGGTCATCCTCCCCAACGGACGCGTCGTGCCGCGAGCCCAGGTGGAGCGCTGAGGCCGACGGCGCTGAGGCCGACGGCGCTGGGACTGACGCCTAGCGAGCCACCGTGATTGGGAGAACGCGCCGGCCTTCCGGGGTGGCTACCGTGGCGAAGTAGACGCCTGCGGCGAGCCGCGACGCATCGAGGTCGATGGTCTGCGCGCCCGCGCCGAGCCAGCCGCGGTGGGCCTCGACGACCTCACGCCCGAGCCCGTCCACGACGGAGACGACGACGTCCGCCGCATCGGCGAGGGTGAACGCAAACGTGGCTCGGTCGGCGATGGGGTTCGGCCAGACGGCATCGAGCGCCACCGCGTCGGGGAGGTCGTCTTCGTTGGCGACGCCCGAGAGCGTGA
Source organism: Bacteroidota bacterium (assembly GCA_039208155.1). Taxonomy (GTDB): domain Bacteria; phylum Bacteroidota; class Rhodothermia; order Rhodothermales; family Rubricoccaceae; genus JBCBEX01. Next base: position 3,952 of record JBCCRG010000377.1, read on the forward strand.
GCGACACGGAGGTCGTGTAGATGAAGTCGCCGCCGCTGCCCCGGTCGCCGTTGGCGGCGTTGCCTGCGGCGTAGACGGTGACGCTGGTGGGCGCGGGGTCGGGCGCGATCCAGCGCACCTCCCACTCCGCCTGCATGGAGCCGGTGCCCGTGTGGGTGACGTGGGCGTCGCTCCCGCTCGCAAAGCGGGTCAGGAGCGGATCCACGATCTCGAAGCTCCCGACGTCTTCGCCGGTGTCGTC
>JBCCRG010000378.1:0-4184 GCA_039208155.1 Bacteroidota bacterium
CCCTTTACTCCTCACCCGGCCCCACTTATCCACAGCCTGTCCCCAGCATTGAAGGCCCGTCGGGCGCGGGGCTATATTCGGGCGGTTCGCCGCGCCGCATTCCCACCCACCGGCGGCGGACGCGCACTCTCCCACCTTTTCGAAGCAACGCAGGGCCCTGGGACCGCCCTCGACGCAGCAGGCAGGCACCGGCTCTATGGGCAAGGTCATCGCGGTCGCAAATCAGAAAGGCGGCGTCGGCAAGACGACCACGGCGGTCAACCTCGCCGCGTCGCTGGCCGCCACGGAGCACCCCACGCTGCTCATCGACATGGACCCGCAGGCTAACGGGACCTCGGGCATCGGCGTGGACGCCCGCACGGTGGCGTCGTCGAGCTACGAGATCCTCGCGGGCGACGTGCCGGTCGAGGACACCGTCCTCTCGACGGAGATGCCGTACCTCGACCTCGTCCCGAGCCACATCAACCTCGTCGGCGCGGAGATCGAGATGATCGATCTGATGAACCGCGAACAGGTGCTCAAGAGCGCCATCGCGCACGTCCGCCGCGCCTACGACTTCGTGGTGATCGACTGCCCGCCGAGCCTGGGCCTGCTGACGCTCAACGCGCTCACGGCTGCCGACTCGGTGCTGATCCCGGTCCAGGCAGAGTACTTCGCGCTCGAAGGGCTGGGGCAGCTCCTCAACACGATCAAGATCGTCCGGCAGCACCTCAACCCCGAGCTCGAAATCGAGGGCGTGCTGCTCACGATGTTCGACGGCCGCCTGCGGCTCTCCAACCAGGTCGCGGCGGAGGTGCGGCGCTATTTCGGCAAGAAGGTCTTCCAAGCCATCATCCAGCGCAACGTCCGCATCTCGGAAGCGCCGAGCTTCGGCAAGCCCGTCCTGCTCTACGACGCCACGTCGGTCGGTTCGCGCAACTACATCGCGCTGGCCCGCGAGATCATCCAGAACAACGCCGCCCGCCTCTCCGCTCCCACCCAGGAAGAGGGCCGCGTCCCGCTCGCCGACCTGATGGGCCGTCCGTCCGCAAGCACCTCCAACGGCGACGGGGCCTCCGATGAGACGCCCGCCGCGCCCCAGCGCATCCGCCTCCCCTCGGCCACGACCCGCGACTCGTCGTCTGACGACTAAGCAACGTAGCTCTGGCTTCCCCTCCCGCTTCCGTTTTACCCACGACCTACCGCTGATCGCATGGCGACGCGCAAAGCTGCCCTCGGCAAGGGCCTCGGCTCGCTGCTCCCGCAGATGCAGGAGTCCGATCCCCTCGCCACCGACGACGCGGCCCAGGGCGATGGCAGCCGCGACGAGGCGGCCACTCCGCAGCCGAAGCTCTACAACTTCGAGGAGCGCTTCCGCACCGCCGGCCGTGTGGCCGAGTTGGAAGTGGACGCCATCCGGCCGAACCCGTACCAGCCGCGCACCGAGTTCAACGAGCGCGCGCTGAACGAGCTTGCGGCGTCGATCATGCAACTCGGCATCATCCAGCCGCTCACGGTGCGGTCGCTCGGGAAGGGCGCGTTCGAGCTGATCTCGGGCGAGCGCCGCCTCCGCGCCGCGCGCAAGGCCGGACTCAAGCGCGTCCCGGCCTACGTCCGCGAGGCCGACACCGAGGCCATGCTGGAGATGGCCATCGTGGAGAACGTCCAGCGCGAGGACCTCAACCCCATCGAGATCGCGCTCGGCTACCAGCGCCTCATCGACGAGATCGGGCTGACGCAGGAGCAGGTCGCCGACAAGGTGGGCAAGAGCCGCTCGACGGTCACGAACCAGCTCCGCCTCCTCCGGCTTCCGCCGCGCGTCCAGGCCTCGATCCGCGACGGCCTCCTCACGCCGGGCCACGCCCGCATGCTCGTCGGCCTCGGCGACGAGGACTTCCAGGTGACGCTCCACCAGGCCATCCTCGACGAGGGGCTCTCGGTGCGCGACGTGGAAGAGCGCGTCCGGGCCTACAAGAACCCGACACCTGAGCCCACTGCGGCGCCCTCCGAGCCTACTGCGCCGACGCTCGACGAGCGCAACCGTCTCCAGATCGCCGACCTCGAGGCGAAGCTGCGCGAGCACCTCGCCACCCAGGTGCGCCTCCAGCACCGCGCCGACCACAGCGGCAAGATCGAGATCGCGTATTACTCGCAGGAGGACCTGGAGCGCGTGCTCGACCTCGTGCTCGGGAAGAAGTAAGACATGGTACGCGTCGCGTGGTGCGTACTCATCGCGCTGACTGGCCTGGCAGCGCGGGCGCAGACCGCGCCGGACTCGACGAGCGTAGCCGGGGCCCCAGCCGCTGAGGTTTCCATCGACACCCTAGCGGCTCCGCCTGCCGCAGCGCCGACGGCGGCGAGCCCTGCGGCGCCAGTCGACCCGCGGACCCCAGCGGGGGCGCTCTTCCGCAGCCTCGCCGTACCCGGGTGGGGGCAGGTGTACAACGGCCAGTGGGGCAAGGCCCCCATCGCGCTTGGGGCAGTCGTGGGGATGACGACGCTCGTGCTCGTGAACCACTTCGACTACCTCGACTGGCGCGAGGCGTACCTCTATATCGTCTGTGAGGCGGAAAACACCGACTGCGACCCCGACCAGCCGGGCGTGAACCCGAACGCGGGTTTCATCGGGACGTGGCAGGCGCTCGGCGAGCCGTCGACACCGCTCGCGCTCAGCAATCGCGACGTGCTCCGCCGCAATCGCGACTACGCGATCCTGATCGGGCTGCTCGTCTACGGCCTCCAGGCGCTCGACGCCTTCGTGGCCGCGCACCTGCTCGACTTCGACGTGAGCGAGGACCTGTCGCTGCGCGCGCTCCCGACGATCGATCCCACAGGCCGCGCCGCGCCGTCCGTGCGGCTGCGATGGACGTTTTGAAGGCAGGTGGGCGGCCTTCCCGTCGGATCTGAAAGGATTTGCGTGTAAGCGCTTGCATCCTCCAGGTCGGCGTGGCTACCTCTGGGCCCAGTTCGATGCCTCCGTCGCGTGTGCGGGCCATGCGAAAGGCGTGCGAAACCCTAGGCCCGCGCTTCCGTGTTACGGAACCGTGACGCCAGCCCTCGCATAGGCTCGTCGATTGTGCCGACGCCATCGCTGGCATCCTCACCGGGTCCCCTCCCCCCACTCCGCAGCCCGCCGCTTCCCACCGCGGCCTCGCCGGACCCGACACCACCCGAGGCCCCACCCGACGTCCACCATGTCCAATCCTGACGCCAGCGGTATGTCCCCCAACGCCGCGACGCGCCCCGCGCTCTTCGATAAGGCCGCGCAGTTCTTCGCCCCCGACGGCGACTACGCGCGGGCCAAGGCCGCCGGGCTCTACCCGTACTTCCGCCCCATCGAGGTGGCTGAGGGCACGCGTGCCGTGATGAACGGCAAGCGCGTCATCATGGCGGGCTCCAACAACTACCTCGGCCTCACGGGCGATCCGCGCGTCGTCCAGGCCGCGCAGGACGCCATCGCGCAGTATGGCACCGGCTGCACGGGCTCCCGCTTCCTCAATGGCACGCTCGACCTCCACCTCGAACTGGAGGAGAAGTTGGCTGCTTTCATGGGCAAGGAGGCCTGCGTCCTCTTCTCGACGGGCTACATGACCAACCTCGGCGTGGTGCAGAGCCTCGCGTCGAAGGGCGATATCCTGCTCTCGGACAAGGACAACCACGCGTGCATCGTCGCGGGCACGCAGGTCAGCCTCGCGGAGACGGTGCGCTACCGCCACGACGACATGGAGCACCTGCGCCACCAGTTGGAGCGGGTTCGCGACCGGCAGCCCGACGCGGGCACCTTCATCGTCACCGACGGCGTCTTCTCGATGAGCGGCACCATCGCCAAGGTGCCGCAGCTTGTGGAACTCGCGAAGGAGTTCGGTGCCGCCCTCATGCTGGACGATGCCCACGCCGTCGGCGTGATCGGCGATACAGGCCGCGGCTCCGCCTCCACGTTCGGCCTCCTCGACGAGGTGGACCTCGTGACAGGGACGTTCTCGAAGAGCTTTGCCTCGCTCGGCGGCTTCGTCGTCGGCGACCGCGAGGTGATCGAGTTCATCCGTCACAAGGCGAGCGCGCACGTCTACAGCGCCTCGATGCCGCCCGCCAACGTGGCGACGGTGCTGAAGTGCCTGGAGATCCTGCAGGCCGAGCCCGAGCGCCTCGACCGCCTGGAGGAGATCTCGAACTACATGCGCGACGGCTTCCGCCACCTGGGCTTC
>JBCCRG010000379.1:0-4170 GCA_039208155.1 Bacteroidota bacterium
AGGACGGGCAGTCGGTCCGTGGCGTGATCATCGCCCTGGACGACGACCTCCGTCTCCGCCGCGCCGTCGCCATGGTGCCGCAGGTCGACTTCTACCGCTACGAGATCAGCTTCACGCTGCAGAAGACGTGAGGGGCGCGCCTTATACGACCGCGGCCTGCTCTCGCGTTTCTGGGATCCGCTATTCTGGCTGCCTGGCGTGCTCCCAGGGAAAACAGAGTACGTCCAAACGTGACGCGGTGCTCGCCCTTCCGTAGGGCACGCACCCGCCCCTTCGGGGGTACTTCAGTTTGACTGAGGGATCCTCGATAGGTGGCCTCTGTAACAACCCGACTAGACTAAATGTGTCGATTTTGGGCCATTTTGGCTTCGTTTCCTACTTCGAGCGTACTTTGCAGGCCGCAAGTGGGTCGTTATGTGCAGCTTTACGGTTATTCGCCGCGTCTACTGCACACGGGCAAGTGCCCCCTCATGGCACAGTTCCTGTCCTACCGCCAACACCCCTGTTGATCCCCATAAACCACCTCCACCGTGGCTAAGCAGCCTAAGTCGGAGACGACGTCGAGGAGAACCCGCACCCAGACGGGTTCCGGCCGACGTGTGTCTTTGACGCAGGCAAAGAAGCACACCAAGGCGTCGCCGACCGTGCAGCGCCGGGACCCGGTCGCCGAACGCAATTTCGACGAGCATCTCCTGGGGGTCGCTGAGCAGGCTACGCAGGAGGCGCACGACGCCGCCCTGGAGGCAGGTCTGAGCGTTGAGACCATCGACGGGGGAGCCGTGTACCGCCAGGACCCCGATGGGACACGTACGGAAGTCCGCAAGGTCAAGCCGCCCGTGCCGGTCAACACCACGAAAAAGCACAGGCTGCGGTGAGTACGACGGTCCGCCGGCTCCGTATGGTGGCCGGTCCCAACGGATCAGGAAAAACCACGCTGCTGGACAAGATCGAAGACACCCTAGGAGCGACGCGGCTGGGTGTCCGGATCAACCCTGACGAGATGGAGCGCGTGCTCCGCATGCGGGGCTCGCTCAGCTTGGCGCGGTTGGACCTCCACTGAGGAGGTGCGCACCCACTTTGCGGCGTCGCCCGTGCTCACGGGCTCGCCCGCCAGGGACGTGGCCCTGACCGCCCGCTGCGAGCGCGGCCAGCTTCGGTTCGACCGGGCCGACCTCGCCTCGCTCGGCGAAGCCTCCTACATCGCGTCGGCGCTCGCCACGTTCGTGCGGAAGAAGCTGCTCGACGCGAACGCGTCGTTCACCTTTGAGACGGTGATGTCCCACGAGAGCAAGCTTGACCTGCTCGACCGGGCGAGGGCCTGCGGCTACCGCACTTACCTGTACTTCGTAGCCATTGACGACCCCCGCGTCAACGTCCAGCGCGTGGAGAACCGGGTCAGGCTGGGCGGGCACGCTGTCCCAGAGAACAAAGTGATCGACCGATACGAGCGGTCTCTTGCCCTCCTCCGTGAGGCGATCAAGCGCACGGACCGGGCCTACCTCATCGACAACTCACGCCGCACGGTCGAGCGGGTCGCGACGTTTACGCGCACACCCGACGGCGGGCACGACGTAGCGTTCACGGGGGAAACCGTGCCCTACTGGGTTGCCAAGGCCCTGCCGGAACTCGTCTGAGGCGACCTGCGGCAGCAGCGAACGGCACGTACCTGGCCGATCCGTTAGCTTTCGACGACGGATCTGCCCCCTTCCTCCATGAGCACTGTCGGCCAGCGCGAGCGCGCCACCCAGACCCGCGTCGTCCGCCTCCTGCGCGACGCGCTCGGCTACGAGTACCTAGGCAACCGCCAGGACGAGGCCGACAACCGCAACGTCGAGCAGGACCGGCTGGCGGCCTGGCTCCGGCAGCGCGGCACGCCCGACGGGCTCATCACCCGCGCGCTCTACCAGCTCGGCAAGGCGGCAGCCCTGGGCGCAGGGCAGAGCCTCTACGACGCCAACCGCGCCGTCTATACGCTCCTCCGCTACGGCGTCAAAGTGCGCGAGCACGCCGGGGAGCAGACCCAAACCGTGTGGCTCATCGATTGGGACGACCCCGACGCCAACGAATTCGCGGTCGCTGAGGAGGTCACGGTCCAGGGCGAGCACACCAAGCGCCCGGACGTGGTGCTCTATGTCAACGGCATCGCGCTCGGCGTGCTCGAACTCAAGCGCTCGACGGTGTCCGTCGCCGAAGGCATCCGGCAGAACCTCGACAACCAGACGCGCACGTTCATCCGGCCCTTCTTCACCACGATGCAGCTCGTCATGGCGGGCAACGACACCGAGGGCCTGCGCTACGGGACGATCGAGACGCCCGAGAAGTATTACCTCACGTGGAAGGAGGAAGACCCCGACTGGACCCCAGGCCACGACCCCGCCTCGAAATACCTCCCCCCGGATGTCTGTGCGTCAGGGCAGGGCCCGCTCGACTGCGCGCTCCTGCGCCTCGCGGCCCCGGCGCGCCTGCTCGAACTCATCCACGACTTCACGGTGTTCGACGCAGGTACGAAGAAGCTCGCCCGCCATAACCAGTATTTCGGCGTCCGGGCGGCTCAAGCGTTCGTGCGTCACCGCGAGGGCGGCATCCTCTGGCACACGCAAGGCTCAGGCAAGAGCCTCACGATGGTATGGCTCGCCAAGTGGATCCGGGAGCACATCGAGGGGGCCCGCGTCCTCATCGTCACCGACCGCACCGAGCTCGACGCCCAGATCGAGAAGGTCTTCCTCGGGGTCAACGAGCAGATCTACCGCGCCTCGACCGGGGCCGACCTCATTGCCGCGCTCAACGAGCCAACGCCGTGGCTCGTGTGCTCGCTCGTCCACAAGTTCGGCCGGGGCGAGGAGGAGGCTATGGAGAAGTACCTCGACGAGGTGCGGGCGAGTCTGCCCCCGGGCTTCCGCGCCAAGGGCGAGGTCTTCGTGTTCGTCGACGAGGCCCACCGGACGCAGTCGGGCAAGCTGCACCAGGCTATGAAGGCGATCCTCCCCGAGGCTACGCTGCTCGGGTTCACGGGCACGCCGCTCCTCAAGAAGGACAAGGCCACCACGCTCGAGACCTTCGGCCCCTACATCCACACCTACAAGTTTGACGAGGCCGTGCGCGACGGCGTCGTGCTCGACCTGCGCTACGAGGCCCGCGACATCGACCAGCACATCACCTCGCAGGCGAAGGTCGACCAGTGGTTCGAGGCCAAGACACGGGGCCTCTCCGACCTCGCGAAGTCCCAGCTCAAGCAGAAGTGGGGGACGATGCGGCGCGTGCTCTCGTCGCGGTCGCGCCTGGAGCAGATCGTCGCCGATATCCTCTTCGACATGGAGACGCGCGACCGCCTCATGAGCGGGCATGGCAACGCCCTGCTCGTCTCGGCGAGTATCTACCAGGCCTGCCGGTTCTACGAGCTCTTCAGCCGCACCCACCTCCAGGGCCAGTGCGCCATCGTCACGAGCTACAAGCCGTCGCACGCCGACATCAAAGGCGAGGAGACCGGCGAGGGCCGCACCGAAAAGCTCAACCAGTATGCGATCTACCGCATGATGCTCGCCGCCCACTTCGACCAGAGCGAGGAAGAAGCGATGGGACGGGTCGACGAGTTCGAGACTGAGGTAAAGCGGCGGTTCGTCGAGGAGCCGGGGCAGATGAAGCTCCTCATCGTGGTCGACAAGCTCCTCACCGGCTTCGACGCGCCGCCTGCGACCTACCTCTACATCGACAAGGTGATGCGCGACCACGGCCTCTTCCAGGCCATCTGCCGCGTCAACCGCCTCGACGGCGAGGACAAGGAGTACGGCTACGTCGTCGACTACAAGGACCTCTTCAAGTCGCTCGAAGGCGCGATCAACGACTACACGGGTGGAGCCCTGGAGGGGTACGACCGCGAGGACGTGGCTGGGCTGCTTGAGAGCCGCCTCGACAAAGGACGCGAGCGCCTCGAAGAGGCTCGCGAGGCGGTCAAGGCGCTCACAGAGCCCGTCGCCCCACCCCGCGACACGGCGGCCTACCTCCGCCACTTCTGCGGCGACCCCTCCGACAAGGAGGCACTCAAGGCGACCGAGCCTCGCCGCGTGGCCCTCTACAAGCACGTGGCAGCGCTCGTGCGCGCCTATGCCAACCTCGCTGGTGACATGGGCGAAGCGGGCTACGCCGCAGCCGACGCCGACGCCGTCCGGGCGG
>JBCCRG010000380.1:0-4165 GCA_039208155.1 Bacteroidota bacterium
GGTGGAGCGCGTTGGGCGGGTCGCCGACCTCGTTGGGGCGCCGCGGGGGGTCGGGCGCGCCCCGCCACTCGTCGAAGCGCGCCTGGATCTGCGCGGCGAAGGCGGCAAAGTCGGGATGGTCGAGAATGGTCTGCTTGACCTCGGCGGCGGGGACGCGTGCGTGGCTGTAGCCCGCGCGGGCTGGTTCGAAGAGGGTGCCCCGGAGGGTCGGAAAGACGTTCCAGAACGCCTCCATCTCGTCGATATCGCGGTTCGGAATGCCGCCGTTGAGGTGCGCGTCGAGGTCGTGGAGGTCTTCGGGCTCGCTCGCGTCGATGTAGCGCGGGATGTTGAGGTTGTAGTCGTTGGCGGCGATCTCGTCGTTGGTGACGAAGCGGGCATAGCGTGGGATCGTGAGCTCGCGCGTGAACACGTCCACGATCTTGTGGAGGTCCTGCTCGCGCAGCCGGTTCTTGTTGCCGTCCTTGATGAAGCCGCGGCTCGCGTCGATCATGAAGAGGCCCGTGCGCTTGGCCGCGTCCGCCTTGTCGATCACGACGATGCAGGCGGGGATGCCCGTCCCGTAGAAGAGGTTGGCGGGGAGCCCGATGAGGCCCTTGATGAGGCCGCGCTGGACGAGGTTGGTCCGGATGGTGGCCTCGGCGTTGCCGCGGAAGAGCACGCCGTGCGGGAGGATGACCGCGCCGCGCCCCGTGCTCTTGAGCGAGGCGAGGATGTGGAGCAGGAAGGCGTAGTCGCCGTTCTTCTTGGGCGGGATGAGGAGCGAGGTGCCTGCGCCGGTGTCGTACGCGAAGCGTCGGAACTCATCGTGCTCAGGGTCGAGGCCGTTCGACCACGACTTGTAGGAGAACGGCGGGTTAGCGACGGCGAAGTCGAACCGTTTGAGCGAACCGTCGGGGTTCGTCCAGTGAGGCTGCGCGAGCGTATTGTCCTGCCAGATCTCCGCCGTGGGGCTGTCGTGCAGGATCATGTTCATCCGAGCAAGCGCGGCCGTGGCGTTGTCCATCTCCTGCCCGTAGATCGAGAGACCGTGCTCGGCCTCGTCGGCGGCCTTGAGGAGCAGCGAGCCCGAGCCGCAGGTCGGGTCGTAGACCGTGGTATCCGACGGCGCGTCGCGAGCGATGCCGATCACCTTGGCGAGGATGCGCGACACCTCGGCGGGCGTGTAGAACTGGCCCTTGCTCTTGCCGCTCTCCGTCGCGAAGTGGCGCATGAGGTACTCGTAGGCGTCGCCGAGGAGGTCGTCGCCGTCGGCGCGGTTGGCGCTGAGGTCGAGCCCTTCGAAGAGGCCGACGAGGTTGGAGAGGCGCTCCACCATCGCCTTGCCTTTCCCGAGCTTGTCCTCGTCGTTGAAGTCGGCGAGGTCGATGACGCCCTTGAGGCCGTTTTCCTCCGCGAGCCGCCCGATGATCTTGTTGAGCTTGTCGCCGATCTCCTTGTCGCCCTTGAGCGCGACCATGTCGGCAAAGGAGCCCGCCTCCGGCACGACGATGACCGCATCAGGGTCGCCCGCGTACTTGTCGGAGACGTACTTCACGAAGAGCAGCGTGAGCACATAGTCCTTGTACTGAGAGGCGTCCATGCCGCCGCGCAGCTCGTCACAGCTCTTCCAGAGCGAGCTGTAGAGCTCGGATTTCTTAACGGCCATCGTGGGGCTGTGGGCGGCGGCGGGTGGAGACGGGCGAGGATGATAACGTACAGCTGCGCAGAGCGTCCAGCGGACAGGTACGCGGCGCTCCCCGCTCCTCCTTCACCCCGCTCTCGTTGACGGGGGTGACGGGGCCCAGGTCGGGAGGCACTGCGTCGGTGACTCCGCAGAGGGTAGGGCAGGCCACCGCAGGCGGCTGTTGGGCTCGCGGGGTGGCACGCCGTGATGTGGCGAGTTGAGGCGCTGCCTCGGCCTGCGTTGGAGCAGGGCTAGCCTACGCGAGCGACGAGAAGGGCGCTTCTGCCTCCGCGAGGCGGTACGCACGTCGTGGAAGGTCGTAGGCCAGCGCGCGGCCGATGCGCCGGGCTTCGCCGAGCGACACCTGGTGCCTGGCAACCAGCCGACCGAGGTAGGTCGCGTCAATACGACGGGCGAGATCGTGACGGGCGGGAATCGAGCAGAAGGCGCGGGTGTCGTCGTTGAATCCGGCGGTGTTGTAGAAGCCCGCCGTCTCGGTGGTACGCTCGCGGAAGCGCAGCATGCCCTCGATGGAGTCGTGGAACCACCACGCAGGGCCGAGCACGAGCGCGGGGTAGTGGCCTGCTATCGGCGCGAGTTCGCGGGCGTAGGTGCTCTCGTCGAGCGTGAAGGCGACGAGACGGAATCGTGGGTCGTTGCCGAACGCGTTGAGGAGTGGCTGGAGGTTCCGCGTCCACTCTGTCGTCACGGGCATGTCGGCACCCTTGTCGAGGCCGTAGCGGTCGTAGACGGCGCGGTTGTGGTCGCGCAGGCTCCCAGCGTGGAGCTGCATCACGAGCCCGTCCTCCACGCTCATCCGCGCCATCTCCATCAGGAAATGCGCCTCGAAGGCCGCCTGGTCGTCCGCCGTAGCCTCGTCCCGCAGCGCACGGACGAAGAGCGCTTCCACGTTGGCGGCCCAGCCGGTGCGCGGCACCACGACCGCGTGGTCGGTGGCAAACGCGCCCATCGCCTTGAAGAACGCCCGGCGGTCTTCGAGCGCCCGCACGAAGTCGGCGTAGCTCCCGATGGCGATACCACTCGCGGCTTCGAGGGCCTCGATCTCCGCGCGCCAGTTGGGGTGCGCGATCCGCATGACGGCATCGGGGCGGAAGCACGGGCGCACGGCACCGCCCCAGGTGCCTGCCGCGTTGTCCTCGCGGATCGCGGCGTGGTGGCGGAGGTCGTCGGCCGCCGCGTCGGTCGTGCAGAGTACCTCGATGCCGAAGCGGTCGAAGAGCGCGCGGGGACGGAAGGCATCGTCGGCCAGCCGCTCGGCGACCTGGTCGTAGAGCGCGTCGGCGGTCTCGGCGCTTGGCAGCACGCGCACGCCGAAGAGGTCGTGCAGTTCGTAGTCGAGCCACGCCCGGCTCGGCGTCCCGGCGAAGAGGTGGTAGTGCGCGCAGAAGAGACGCCACACCGCACGCGGGTCCGCGTTCGCTTGCTGCCCATCGCCCTCGGGTCCCTGGCGCGGGATGCCCAGCGCGTCAAAGTCGATGCCCTGGCTGTAGAGCATCCGGAAGAGGTAGTGGTCCGGCGTGAGCAGCAGCGCCGTTGGCTCGGGAAACGGCTGGTTCTCGGCCAACAGCGCCGGATCGACGTGCCCGTGCGGGCTGACGATGGGCAACGTGGCTGTGTCCTCGTAGATCGCCCGAGCCGCGCGGCGGATCGCCGGGTCAGGATCGAAGAAGCGGTCAGGGTGGAGCGTAAGGGGCTCGGGCATGGAGACGAAGGGTTGCTATCTCTGAAAAGGTGTGCAGGAGCAGGTTCCTTCTCAGTCCAGAGGGGTAGGGTGTGGGGAGGAGGGGGGTAGACGGTGTGCCGACGCTCCACGCCCTACACCCCACAGGTAGGCCGAAGCGCGGGACCCTACCCTGTCACAGGATTTGGTTCAGACGGACACGCTCAGGGGCGGTCGAGGGGGCTGAGGTGGGTCCATTGCTCGCGGAGGGCGAAGGCGGCGCGCTTGGGCTGGCGGTCGCGGGTGAAGACGCCCTTCAGGTTGAGCACCACGCGGCGGAAGTTCTGCGGCGTGCGGAAGTCGGCGAAGTTCCAGACGTGCGCCCCGCAGCCGTGCGGGTGGTCGGCGATGGCGCGCACGTAGCGGCGGATCAGCTCGGCCTGGAACTCCTCGGTGAACTGCACCAGCGTCGTCGCGTGTAGCCCGGCGAGCGTGTCGGCCCCGAACTCGGTGAGCATGATCGGCTTGGCGTGCGCGGTGGCAATCTCGTCGAGCTCGGCGGTGAGGCGGTCTAGGGCGCGGTCGAGTTGGCCGGGCTCGGTGTACCAGCCGTAGTAGCGGTTGAGGCTCACGAAGTCGCACAGCGGGTAGAGCACGCGGCCGGGGTGCGGGCCGTGCGTGGGCACCGTCACCGGGCGCGTCGGGTCGAGGCGGCGCGTGGTGTCGAAGAGCGGGGCCCAGTAGGCGTGCGCGACGGGCTCGCCGGCCTCGGGTTCGCCGGACAGGCCGGGCTCGTTGCCGATGGCCCAGGCGATCAC
>JBCCRG010000381.1:0-4152 GCA_039208155.1 Bacteroidota bacterium
CGTCCGCGCGGCTCAGGAGATCGGCACAGGCGGCGTCCGGTCCCGCGAGCGCCGCGCCGACTTCCGCCGCCTCTTCGCCGAGGACACCGAACTCGGCCGGTGGCTCCGCGCCCACCACGCCGTCGCCCGCATCGGCCCCGTCCTCTTCGCGCACGCGGGCCTCGCGCCCGATCTCGTGGAGGCCAACCTCTCCATCGACGCGATCAACGCGCTCGTCCGCGCCCACCTGGACGACCCCGACCTCTACGACGCTCCCGGCGACAACCTAGAGGCGCACCTCGTGATGAGCCGGACCGGTCCGCTGTGGTACCGAGGGCTGGTGCGGAGGTACAAGCAGTACTACCCGCGCATCACGCCCGAGGCGCTGACGCGCGTACTGGACCACTACGAGGCCGAGGCCATCGTGGTCGGGCACACGGTCGTGGACGCGGTGTCGAGCGACTTCGACAGGCGCGTGCTTCGCATTGACGTGAAGCACGGCGCGGAGCGGCGAAGCCCGGCCACCCAGGGGCTGCTCTTCCTCGATGGCGCGCCGCACCGCATCGACGCCACAGGCGCGGTGGTCCCGTTGTAGGCGGGCGGCCATCGATAGCTCTGTGGTTCTCGTGGGCGATGCCGTGTCTCGGTGCCGTGGAGACTTCTCTAACCCAAGTTGCGCCCTACCGACAGGCTTCTCAGCATAGAGGATGTAGGGTGTGGGGAGGAGGGCGTAGGGCGTGACAAACGCCTCACACCCTACCCTCCACTCCCTACAGGCCGCCCGAAGCGCAGTGGCAAGCCATAGCACACAACTTGAGTTCTCTACCATGGAGACGCCGCCAGAACGGACCGCAAGCGTTGACACGGCACCATCCAGCCCGTTGCTTTCCCGCCACACCGCCACACCGCCACACCGCCACACCGCCACACCGCCACACCGCCACACCGCCACACCGCCATGCGCCTCGCTGATGCCATCCGCACCGTCCCCGATTTCCCGAAGCCGGGCATCCAGTTCAAGGACGTCACCCCGCTGCTCGCCGACCCGGCGCTGCTCGTCGAGGCTGTGGACCGCCTCGTGGCCCCCTACGCCGACGCGGGCGTGACGCACGTCGTCGGGATCGAGTCGCGGGGCTTCATCCTCGGCGCGATGATGGCCGACCGCCTCGGCGCGGGCTTCGTGCCCGTGCGCAAGCCCGGCAAGCTCCCCGGCGAGACGGCCCGCGAGTCGTACGCGTTGGAGTACGGCAGCGACGCGCTCGACATCCACACCGACGCCTTCGCGGCCACGCTCAGCGCAGGCCAGGGCGCGCGGGTGCTCGTCCACGACGACGTGATCGCGACCGGCGGGACGGCGGCGGCGACGGCGCGGCTCGTGGACCGCGCGGGCGGCACGCTCGTGGGCTTCGCGTTCCTCATCGAGCTCGGCTTCCTCGACGGCCGCACTAAGCTGCCGGACGGCGCGCCCGTCCACGCTATTTTGCGTTACGATTGATTGCGATACGGCCCGTGTGTGACGCTTCCGATCCGGCGTGCGGCTCCGCACTGTCTCCGACCCCTTCTCCTGACTTCAACTTCCATGTCTGCTCGTCCCCTCCGCCTGCTGGCGCTGCTCCTCGCCCTCCCGCTCCTGATCCTCGGCTGCGACACCACCGAGGAAGACCCCATGTTCCAGGACGACACCGTGCTGCTGGACGAGGCCATTGACGATCTCCTATTCGTCTTTGACGCAGGCGATTTTGCCAACGGGACGGCGACAGCAGAGGGACCTTCGGTCTTTCTGGATGGTGGCCTGCTGGGCAGCTTCACCCGCAGCGACATCGAGTCGATCAGCGGCGTTCCCGGCAGCGGTGAACTGCTGATCGACCTGCCCATCGACGCGTCCATCGACGAGATCACTTCGGCGGAGCTACGCTTCGGCGGGCTGCTCGTCGGCACAGCCCAGGTCACGATGACGGACGACGACGAGGTGCTGCGCATTGCCACAACGGATCTGACGTCGCTCGCGAATCAGTCGGGCTTCAACACGTCGCTCCAGATTACCCTCGCGGATCCCTCGGCTCCCAAAGACTACGAACTGGAAGCACGGGTCACGCTTCGCTTCGAAGTGCGTCCGTAGCACCTGCAACCACCTCTGCTGCGACGAAGGCCACCCCAGCAGAGCCTCTGCGCGCGGGCGCATGCCGCAGCGCTGAGGTGCCGCCTCCCCTGACTTCGACGTCCATGCCTGTTCGTCTCCTCCACCTGCTCACGCTGCTTCTCGCGCTTCCGCTTTTGCTCTTCGGCTGCGACACCGCCGAGGACGAGCCTGCGCCGCAGGAGGACCCGATGTTCGTCGATGCGTTGGTGCAACTCGACTACCTGTTCGACGACACAGACTTTGGCCCGAACGGCACGGCGACGGTACCGGGCAATCAGTCGGTGTTCATCGATGGCTTGTTGAGTCCCAACTTCTCCCGCCGCGACATCGCCACCGTCCGTGGGGTGGAGGGTAGCGGCGTGCTATCCGTGGATGCGCCCGCTGGTGCCGACATCGATCAGGTGGTTGCCTCGGCAGAACTCCGCTACGGTGGGCTGGTCGTTGGGCAAGTGACGCCGAACGACAGCGGAGCGCTCCAGGTGGCTGCCACGGACCTGACGTCGTTGCTGGACGAGCCGAGCTTCGAGAGCACCCTTCGGATCACCCTGGACGACCCGTCCCAACTCCAGGACTACGCGCTCCGGGCGCGCGTGACGCTCCGCTTCGAACTGGAGCCGTAGGCCAGCCCTACTTCACCGCGATGCAGGACACCTCGACAGCGGCGCCGCGCGGGAGCGTGCCCACCTCGATGGCGGCACGGGCGGGCGGCGCGGCGCTGAAGTAGCGCGCGTAGACCTCGTTGACCCGGGCGTAGTCGTTCATGTCGCGGAGGTAGACCGTGCACTGGACGACGTGCCGGAAGTCCATCCCGGCCTCGCGGAGCACGGCCCCGAGGTTGTCGAGCACCTGCGTCGTCTCCTCCTCGATGTCGCTATTGACCATCTGCCCGGTCTGCGGGTGGAGCGCGATCTGGCCGGAGCAGTAGAGCGTGCCGCCTGCGAGGACGGCCTGGCTGTAGGGCCCGATGGCGGCGGGGGCGCGCTTGCTCTTGATGCGCGCGCGGCGCGACGGGGAGGCGATGGCCATGGCGATGGGGTGGTTTGGACGGAAGCAAACGTCCGACGCTACGCCGGTTCTGTCCAGGCCCCAAGCGAAGAAAAGGTGAGAGCTTGCACGCCGCACTGCGGCAAGGGAACGGGGGAGAGTGTGGGGGTATGAGAGCGTGGGTGTGACGAGCAACACCCGCAAACATCCACACTCCCACACACCGAACGGCCTCGTTCTTCCGACTGGCTCCGATGTCCCAGCCTACCACCAAGCCCCGCGTCCTCGTTGCCATGAGCGGCGGCGTCGATTCGTCCGTCACGGCGGCGCTGCTTGCCGAGGAGGGCTACGAAGTCGTCGGCATCACGATGAAGACGTGGGACTTCGCCACGACGGGGGGCAAGGCCGAGGCACGTCTGCGTGAAGCCAAGGCCCGCGAGGCGGCGGCCCGCGCCGCGAACAAGGCGTCGGGCAAAGAGGTCGGCTGCTGCTCGCTGGAGTCGATGAACGACGCGCGCTCGGTGGCGCTCAAGCGTGGCTTCCACCACTTCGTCGTCGATATCCGCTCCGAGTTTGGCGACTGGGTCATCGACCGCTTCACGTCGGACTACCTCGCTGGGCGCACGCCCAACCCGTGCGTGCTCTGCAACACCCACATCAAGTGGGCTGCGCTCCTGCGCCGCGCCGACGACCTCGGCTGCGACTTCATCGCCACGGGTCACTACGCCCGCGTCAGCCAGGACCCGGACACCGGGCGCTACGTCATCCAGCGCGGCCTCGACACGAACAAGGACCAGAGCTATGCCCTCTGGGGCCTCCCGCAGGCCCACCTCGCGCGCTCGATCTTCCCGCTCGGCCACTACACCAAGCCGCAGATCCGCCAGATGGCCGCCGACTTCGGCCTCACCGAGGTCGCGGGCAAGCCGGACTCGTACGAGATCTGCTTCATTCCCGACAACGACTACCGCGGCTTCCTCAAGCGCCGCGTGGACGGCCTCGCCGACGAGGTCGCCGGCGGCCCCTTCGTCTTGGAGGCCACCGGCGAGGTC
>JBCCRG010000382.1:0-4148 GCA_039208155.1 Bacteroidota bacterium
CCGCTCATCCGGACGTGGCAGGCGAAGGGCGTGCCCATCCGCCAGGGCTTCGGCATGACCGAGGTGGGCGTGAACTGCTTCTCGCTGCCCGAGCGCGACGCGCTGCGCAAGATCGGCTCCATCGGCTTCCCCAACTTCTACATCGACACGCGCGTGGTGGACGACGGCGGCCAGGACGTGCCGCCGGGCGAGCCGGGCGAATTGCTCATGCGCGGGCCGGTCGTGACGCCGGGCTATTGGCGCAATCCTGACGCTACTGCAGAGGCCATCCGTGACGGCTGGTTCCACTCCGGCGACCTCGTCCGCGTGGACGACGAGGGCTATTTCTACGTCGTCGGGCGCAAGAAGGACATGTACATCTCTGGCGGCGAGAACGTCTACCCCGCAGAAGTCGAGGCGGTGCTGGTAGAGTACGAGGCCGTCGCTGAGGCGGCCGTCGTGGGCGTGCCTGACGCGAAGTGGGGCGAGGTCGGCATGGCGTTTCTCGTCGCGAGCGACCCCGCTGCGCCGCCGGACGCCGAAGCGATCACCGCGTTCGCCCGTGCGCGCCTCGCCCGCTTCAAAGTGCCCGCGCACGTCCGCCTCGTGAATGCGCTCCCGAAAGGCCACAGCGGCAAGATCCTCAAGCGTGACCTCCAGGCTCGCGCGAGGGAAGAGGCGCGGTAGTTCGGCACGTCGGTGCTTCAGTTGTTCAGAGATCCTCTCGCCTCGTCTCTCCGTTATCTCGTTTCACCGCCCCGCTCTCTTATGCTCGGAATCCGATTTGCACGACGCGGCGCTCCGTCTCCTCGCCTTCGCCTGTTCGCGCTCGTGTTGCCTTTTCTGATCGCTTCCAGTCTCCGCGCCGCACCGCCCGACGCGCTGCCACCGGACACCCTGACGTTCGCCGACGTGCCCTATCCGATGGCAACGACGACCACCGCCGTGGGGGCCTACACTATTGCCTACCACGATAGCGAGGTGAGCGAAGGGGATGCGCCGCCGGTCGTGCTCGTGCACGGGCTCGGCAGCAACCTCAGCTTCTGGCGCGCCAACATTGATACGCTCGTCGCGGCAGGGCGGCGGGTGGTCGCGCTCGATCTGCCCGGCTACGGCAAGTCGAGCAAGCAGGGCGTTTCGGGTACAATGGCCGACTACGCCGCGACGGTCGGCGGATTGCTCGACACGCTGGGGCTGGGCGCGGTCGATCTCGTGGGGCATTCGATGGGGGGGCAGGTCGCGATGACGTTCGCGCTCGCGCACCCAGAGCGCGTGCGTCGGCTCGTGCTCGCGGCCCCGGCCGGGATCGAGGAGTTCACGGCCGAGCAGGGCGCGATGCTGAAGGGCTTCATGACGCCCGAGCGCATCTGCGCCGCCGACAGCGCTCAGATCGGGCTCCAGACGGCGATGAACTTCGCTACGTGGGACGCGCGCCATGCCTGGATCGTGGAGCAGCGCAGCGCCGTGCGAGCGGCCTCCGACTTCAGCGACTACTGCGCCGCCAACGCGGCCAGCATCGCGGGCATGCTTGACGGGCCGGTGGCGGACGACCTCCACGCGCTCACCGCGCCGACGCTCGTGGTGTTCGGTGCGGACGATGGGCTGATCCCGAACCGCCTCATGCGCCCGAACGGCACGCCTGCTGCTATCGCCGAGGCCGCGACGCAGCTGCTGCCCAACGCCGAGGCCACGCTGATCCCCGCCGCCGGGCATCTCGTCATGCTCGAACAGCCCGCCGCCTTCAACGCGCGCGTGCTCGCGTTCCTCCAGGACTCATAGCCTGCTCGTGAACGCGCCTCCCTCCATCACACTGCCGCCGCCCGACGACGAGCGGTGGGTACCGGCCAACGGCATCCGGCTGCATGCGCTACGCTACGGCCTCCAGCACGACGCTACGCCGGTCGTACTCATCGGCGGTCTGGGGTCGGACACGACGCTGTGGGTGTTTCAGGTGGCCGCGCTCGCGGCGCAGCGTCCGGTCGTCACGTTCGACAACCGGGGAGCGGGGCGCTCCGACAAGCCGCGCTCGCCCTACAGCATCGCCCTCCTCGCCGACGACGTGGCCGGACTGCTCAACGGCCTCGGCATCGACCGCGCGCATATCGTCGGTGCGTCCATGGGCGGCTTCGTGGCGCAGGCGTTCGCGGTGCAGCATCCCGGCCGACTGGACCGGCTGAGTCTGCTCTGCACCTCCGTGGGCCTACGCGGGGTGCTGCCCGACCCGAGCGTGTTCGCGGCGATGGTGCACCGCGACGGCGACGTGGCGGCGCACGTCCGTAGGGCGTACCGCCTGTTCGCCAGCGCGGCTTGGAACGAGGCCCACGCCGACGTGATCGCGTGGTTTGTCCAGCGACGGCTCGCACAGCCAATGCCCGGCTACGCCTACCAGCGCCAGGTCGAGGCCGCGTCCGCCTTCGACGGCTGGGCCGATGCCGCGCGCATCGTGGCTCCCACGCTGGTGCTCCATGGGCAGGACGACACCGTCGTCCCCGCTGCCAACGCGGCGCTCCTCGCCGAGTGCGTCCCGCACGCGACCGCGCGGGTGCTGCCGGGCGGCCACGTCTTCTTCATGGAGTACGCTGAGGCCGTCAACGAAGCGCTCGTCGCATTCCTTCAAGACTGAGGCAAGGACGTGCGTCCCAGGACCCGCCGTGCAAGCCAGCGGTTGGCCGCGATGAGCACTGCGAGCACGACGCCCCACTGGAGCAGGCACGTCATCGCGCTGTAGGGTTCCGTCGGGTCCCACCAGCGATCCGCGAAGTCCGCCGTGGTAGCACGGTAGAGCCACCAGCCGAGCAGCACGACGGCCTGCAGCGGCACGACGACCCGCATCATCACGCTCCACACGCCGGGGATGCGCCAGTCGGACGGCACGGCGAGCTCGGAGCGCAGGCGGTCGGGGCCGTAGCGCACGGCGGCGAACGCCACGAACGCGCCCGAGAGCATCAGCGCGACGCCCCACACGAAGTCCTGGTTGGCGAAGAACGTCAGGTTGAGCGCGCTCGGCACGCCCAGCACAAAGCCCACGCCCGCCACGCCGAGGACGGCCTTCGGGCGCGGCAGCCCGAGGTCCACGCAGTTGCGCACGGCGAGCTCGATCATCGAGATCAGCGAACTCGTGGCCGCGAAGGCGAGCGCAAGGAAGAAGCCGACGGCGAAGAGCTTGCCGAGGGGCATCGCGGCGAAGAGCTGCGGCATCCAGATGAACGTCAGGCCGGTCCCCGCCGGACCGCTCGTGCGCATCACGTCGAGGATCTCGCCGTTGTTCATCCCTTGTCCGCCGAGGACCGCGAAGACCGTCCCGAAGATCATCGTGGCGGCGAGGAGCGAGACGGTGTTGTTGCCGACGCCCGTGAGGACGGCGTTGCGCACGACGCCGTGCTCCTTCTTCATGTAGGCGGCGTAGGTCAGGATCAGCCCCCAGCCCGCGCCGGTGTCCCAGGCGTTCTGCGTGAGTGCCTCAAGCCACAGCGTCGGGTTCGCGAGGTCGGACGCGTCGAACGTGAAGAGGTAGGCGAGCCCCGCCCCCGCGCCGTCGAGCGTGAGCGCGCGGATCACGGCGATGACGACGATCACGAGCAGCGTCGGGACGAGCACCTTGTTCGCCCGTTCAATGGAAGACACGCCCCACCAGCACGCCGCCGCGCCGATCAGCACCGCGACGCCATGGAAGAGCACCGGCAGCCCCGACGTCTGGAAGCCGTCCCACGACGCCTGCGCCGTCTCCAGCGAGAGCGGCAGGTCGGACGTGAGCATCGAACCGGTGTAGTAGACGCACCACCCTGCGACGACAGCGTAGTAGAACATGATCGCCGTCGCCACGAAGCTCACGAACGCGCCCATCCAGGCGAACTTCGGCCCTGCGACCTTCGCGAAGCTCCCGATCACGCCCTTGCGCCCCGTCTGCCCGAGCGCGTACTCCGCGATGATGAGCGGGATGCTCCACAGCAGCAGGAATGCCAGCCACGCTACGAGGAACGCGCCCGCGCCGGTTTCGCCGCCGTTGGCCGCCGCGATGCGCGGAAACCGCCAGATGTTGCCCGTCCCGACGGCGATGCCGAGGACGCTCAGCAGCAGCCCCCAGCGGGTGGTGAAGCGCTGCGCGGAGGCTTGGGACATGGGGACGGCGTGTGGGTGGATCGGGGTGCGAGCGTGGGGAAGGTAGGGCG
>JBCCRG010000383.1:0-4120 GCA_039208155.1 Bacteroidota bacterium
AAAAAAGCCCCGCGACGCCGAAGCATCGCGGGGCTGAGGTGCCCAGGACTGGAGTCGAACCAGCACGCCTTTGCAGGCACTGCCCCCTCAAGACAGCGTGTCTACCAATTCCACCACCTGGGCAGGGGGGGGCGTCGGGCGGACGAAATGCCGCAGCGACGCGCGCAAAAGAACAGTGACCCCGGTAGGGCTCGAACCTACGACCCGCTGGTTAAAAGCCAGCTGCTCTGCCAACTGAGCTACGGAGTCAGGCAGGCCGCTCGACCGTGGACGTGCCGGGCGGGCAAGGCTTACCAAAGTAGGGCGATTTCGGAAAGCGCGCAAACGCGCCGTGTCAAACGTCGGCGAAGAGGTGGGCAGAGTAGTCGGCGCACCAATTGTGCGTAACCGTGGGATAATGCGACAGTCTGTTGCTTTCCATGGGAAAAGGGTGCATCTTACGGCGTGAGCCCGCGTCAAAGCCTTGCGTTTCTGAAGCGTAACGCCCTGGCAGAGGCTCCGTGGTGGACGCGTACTGTGCCAGGGGATACAACAGCGCACGGTCTGTGGGATGTGCTCAGGAGCAACAGCATCCCACGCGCCACCGGGCGGTCCCAGCACGCTGGGCCGCGCATAGCACAGCTGGGGGCCGGGTCGCTTGTGGTGGGGTGATCCGGTCCCCATGTGTTGAACAGGATCCGGCCGCAAAGGCGGCGCTCTGCAGGCGTCTAGCCCCCAAGCTCAGGAACGGACCGGTTCCATTCGCCTGCCGCAAATAGCAAAGGCAGACCTGGCCTGCTCTTTGACTGGCTGTTTTGGAATCTTGAAGAATCAAGCGCTTGGCTTGACGTGCAGGCCATGTAAGCGCTTTCTTTTGCTCTCCGAATCTGCCTGCTCGTACGGCAGCGCGTTCGGCCCTCGTCCTGTGGACTTCTTCCCCTCCCCCTATGCGCTCTTTGCTTTGCGCGGTGCTCGCGTGTGTTCTCGCGTTGCCCGCTGTAGCCCAGCAGCCTACCCCGGCTGACCCCGACGTCCTACTCCAGGGATTCTACTGGAACGTGCACCCTGGTGACGCCGCCCAGAACAACGACGGCGTCTGGTGGGACTCCCTCCGCACCCAGGCTGAGACCTTCGTAGATGCAGGCGTGCAGACGATCTGGCTCCCGTCGCCGTTCAAAGGCCTCGCCGGACGCTGGAGCATGGGCTACGACATCTACGACTACTACGACCTCGGCGAGTTCGAGAACAAGTTCACGCGCCGCACCCGCTTCGGTACCGTCGAGGAGTTCGGCGCCATGCGGGATGAGTTCGACCGTGTCGGTCTGCGCACCATGATCGACGCGGTGCTCAACCACCGCGACGGCGGCGACGCCCAGAGCCGCGTCGATTGCTGGTACGGCTCCGGCCAGGGCCCGCTGCGCTTCAACGTCTTCAACCCGAACAGCGGGCGCTTCCCCGCCACGGCGCGCAACTTCCACCCCAACGGCGACGAGTGTAACGAGGACCCGCCGTACAACGACCCCGTCTTCGCCCAAGACCAGGCCTACTTCACGGACCTCAACACGACGCTCGACGCTGGGGCGGCCAACGGCGGCTGGTTCTTCGGCCCGCACCGCCTCGGCTTCAACGCCGACTCGCTCGTGACCTGGGGCCGCTACCTCTTCGACGACCTCGAGTTCGACGAGGTGCGGGTGGACGCGATCAAGCACATCGACCCCGCGTTCCTCGCGCCCTGGCTCGTGGAGGTGCGCCAGGGCAGCCAGCCCTACGCCGTCGGTGAGTTCTTCGGCTCGAACCCCGAGATCCAGGACTACATCGGGCAGGTCAACCGCTTCAACTCGTCGTTCCCCGAGCCGGGCGCGCCGGGCCGCGACGCCAACCTCGCGGGCTTCGACTTCGGCCTCCGCTTCGCGCTCAAGGACATGGCGAACAGCGGCGGCTTCTACGACATGCGCAACCTCAACTCGGTCGGGCTGCACTTCAACGGCGTCGATCCCTTCCGCGTCGCCACGTTCGTCGATAACCACGACTTCGACCGCATCGGCTACGTCGGGGCGGACTGCAACGACCCGGAGGCCATCCGCTTCGGGCTCACCTGCCTCAAGTTCAGCATCGACAGCGGGCACGACCCGGTCATCAGCCGCAAAAACCTCGGGTACGCCTACATCATGGCCGCTGAGGGTCGCCCGACGGTCTTCTACAAGGACTTCGTCTGGTTCGGGCTGGAGCAGGAGCTGACCTGGCTGATGGCGATGCGCCGCACGCTCGCGCAGGGCGAGTCGACGCCGCTCTCGGGCCTCAACCCGAACCCGGAACTGCCGCAGGCCGACCTGTTCGTGCTGCGCCGCGAGGGCTTCGGCTCCCCGCGCTACGGCAGCCTGATGGTCATCAACGACAACGGCAATGCCAAGCTCGGCGGTTTCGTGGACAGCCCGCACACCAACTTCGAGTTCAAGGACTACACGGACTCGTTCCTCTTCAAGACGACGGAGGTCTTCGCCGACAGCCGCGTGTTCGTGGAGGCCGAGGCGAGCAACTACGCCTGGTACGCTCCGACGGGCCTCTACCCGCAAACGCCGGGCACGCCTGCGCCGAACTTCACGGTCGAGTCCGCGCCGGGCGGCAAGCTGCACTTCGTGGTGCTTCGCGCTGCGGATGCCGCGAGCCTCACCGTCAACGGCGCGCCGATCCAGGCTGAGGACGAAGTCGCAGTGATGGGCCCCTCCGGCGACCCGACGCAGGCAGCCGGCCTCGGCCGCATCGGCCTCGCGACGCAGTGGGACGGCGAGCACGACATGGTGATCGAGGTGCTCGGCGACGACATCGCGAGCCGCCTCGCCACGGGTGCGTCGCTGCGCCTCGTCGTCTACGATGCCAGCGCGGGCACCTACCACGAAGCTGGGCAGGTCGCGTGGGCTTCCTCGGGCAGCACGTTCACCTTCAACCCGGATCGCCCGGCTTCGCGCGGCGGCGCGTTCCCGCTCGATGTGACGAGCGCCGACGGCCTCTATGCGGCCAACGGCATCTCGTACGTGACGGGCTTTGTCGCGGGTGAAGGCTCCGGGGGTGGTGGTGGCAACGACGACACCGTCGCCCCGGCCATCTCGGGCAGCATCAACGGTCGTCAGTACGACGGCACCGTGCGCGATGACCGCGCCGACGACACCGGTGTGGCGACGGTTGTGCTGAGCGACGCCACCAACCTCAGCCTGAGCGTCGATGCGTTCACGCCGGGCGCAGCCACGGTCGGCTTCACGGTCACGCTGAACAACCCGCGCCAGCAGGGCAAGGGCTTCGTCGTCGCCACCGACGTAGAGGGCAACGAGGCGATGCAGTGGATCTGCTCCAACGGCTGCCCGCCACCGGACGACCCACCGCCCCCGCCGCCGCCAGGCGATGACACGACGGCTCCGTCGGTGACGGGCTCCGTCAAGGGAGGCAAGTTCGAAGGCACCGCCTCGGACGGCGGCTCGGGCATCGCGAGCATCGTGCTCGGGAGCGACGCCGTGAACCTCACGCTCACGGTCGACGGCTTCTCCGAGGGCGCGGCGTCGGTGGACTTCACGATCCGCCTCGCCAACCCGCGTGAGCCGGGCTCGGGCACCATCGTCGCCACCGACGTGGAGGGCAACGAGGGCACGCTGTTCGTGGACTCCGAGAACCGCTCCGCCCGCGCAGGCTCGCTCGCGTCGCTGCGCACGCTGGAGCCGGAGATCGAGACGGCGCTCCTGACCAACCGGCCCAACCCGTTCAACCCGGCCACGACGCTCAGCTTCACGCTCGCCGAGGCGATGCCGGTGACGCTCGTGGTCTACGACGTACTCGGCCGCCAGGTCGCCGTCGTTGCTGAGGGCGACTACCAGCCGGGCCTCCACGAGGTGCGCTTCGACGGCAGCGCGCTGCCCAGCGGCGTGTACTTCTACCGCCTCGACACCCCGACGATGTCGGACTCGAAGCGGATGATGCTCCTCAAATAGCTGAAATGTGAAGGCTTCGCACAAGAATAGTTGTATTTTTGTGTAACGGAGCCTTTACGTTTCGACCTTCAATCTTTACTTTAACCCCATCTCGGTCGCCCACCGCGATGCTGTGCTTCTGGAGGGGAAGCGCACTGTCGCAGGGCGACCGATTTTTTTGGCGG
>JBCCRG010000384.1:0-4115 GCA_039208155.1 Bacteroidota bacterium
GCAGCAGCCGCCGCCGCGGCGGCCGCCGCCAACGCCGCAGCCGCGGACGCCAACGCCGCCGCCGAAGCGGCCGCCGCCGCAAGCCGGGCCGAGGCGGCCTCGGCGGCAGCGGACGCGCGGGCCTCCTTCCCAACGACGCCGCCCACGTGCCCACGCGACCCTGCCAGGCCGTGGACGGCGGTCGACGAGCTGGACGTCTCGTCGTTATTCACGTTGCCGCTTGCCGCCGCGATCGATCCCCCCTCAGAGCTCTTCGAGCACTGGGCTCGCGTCCAGGTCGACATCCTTGAGCGATGGGAAAAGGCTCGCACCGAGCGCGACCGGGACCGGGCCCTGAAGTGGTTCCTCTGTGCCCACTTCCTCTTTTGGCGCTCTGTTCGCGGCGGCCCGCGCGGCCGGACCCAGCTCCGGGCTCGGTTCGCCGCGTGGGAATGCGGCGACTACGCCCACGTCTACGACTGCTTCATGACTGACGTCGAGAACGCCCGGCGGCGAGGACCGCGCCCCCGCCCCACCACCGACATCCATCGAGCGCTCGAGCTCGTCTACGTCGGCGAACTCGGGAAGGCGGTCAAGCTCATTACGAGCAAAGGCATCGGCGACCCGAAGTGCGCCGAGGTCGTTGCCCAGATGGCGGCCAAGCACCCGCCGCGCAATCGCGCCATGGACCTGGACCTCGGCAACTACCCGGAGCCGCTGCCCATCACGTTAGACCTGACCGAAACGTACCGAAAACTACGGCCCAAGTCCGGCGTCGGGCCCGATGGCCTCCGCAACGAGCACCTCACCCCGCTCTCCTACACCCACCGCTGCCCCAAGGCCAAGCGCGTCATGTCCTTCATCAACACCTTCGAGTCCAACTACGCGGAAGGGCGTATGCCGCTCTGGTACTACGGCTTCAACGCCGCGGCGACGCTCATTCCCCTCATCAAGAAGGAGGCGGCGACGCCCGGCGCGACGCCCGACTGCAGACCGATCGGCATGCCCAGCGTCCGACCCCGCGCCACCGGCCGGTGTTTCGCCGCGTCCATCAAGGAACAGGTCGCGAGCTTCTGCCACCCCGTCCAAGTCGGCGTCGGTGTCCCGGGCGGCGCCCAGCAGCTCCCCGTCGGCCTGCGGACGATGATGGAAGTCCACCCGGAGTACCTCTTCGTGAAGGTCGACGAGGAGAACGCGTTCAATCGGCTCGAACGGAAGGTCGCAGTCGAGCGCTGCCTCGAAGTGGGAGGGGCCATCGGGGCCCTCGGCCGCCTCGCGCACGCTGAACTCTCGCCTCGCTCGCCCATCTACCTCGGCGGCGCGCTGGCGGCGTTCAGCTCCTCGAACGGCGGCCGTCAGGGGCAGGCCATCTTCCCCTCCGTGTACGCGGTCGCGACCCACCACGAGGTCGCCAAGGTGAATGCGAAGCTCTCCCCGTCAGGCGGGGCCAGAGCCTTCTTCGACGACCTCTACCTCTTTGGCCCGCCCCTCGAAGTGCTGGAGGCCTTGGACGAGTTCGGCATCGACATCGCGTCGAGCCGGAATGGAAAATTGCGGCGTGACAAGTGCGTCGCCTACTCGCCCGCCCACGGCGCGGCGATCCTACACCGGCCAGAACTCCAACACCTCGTCCGGACCGTCTACGACTCCTCAGGCCGCCGCACCCAGACCCTGAACGGCATCCCGGTCTCGGCGGAGGGCTTTGACTGTTGCGGCGTCCCGCTCGGTTGTACCGCCTACGTTCAACGAGCAGTGAACGCACAAGTCGACGCGATGTGCAATACCATTCAAACCGTCCAGAATGCACTCGCGCCGTCTTATCTGCATGCTCTTCACGCGATCGAGAGGTACTGCCTAGCACCCCTCGGAGACTTCTTGGCCTCCACCGTCTACCCCAGCCAGGCACGGGCGGCGCTCGGCCGCTTCGACGCGGCGCTCGACGCGTGCGTCAAGGCGTCTTTTGGCTGCGGGGGCGACTTCGTCGAGTCGGACCCCTACGCGCAGCGCCGCCTCCGTCTGCCCGCGCGCCGGAAGGGCCTCGGCATCCGCTCGCGCGTCGACGTTGCTGACGCCGCGTTCGTGGGCTGCGTCTGCGCCGTCCTCCCTGAGATGCTCGACAGGGGCTCACTCAAGGGTTTCCTCCCTGCCCTCGAACCCGTCTTCGGCGCCGGCGCCTTTGACGACGTGAACGCCCTCCGCCGCTTCGACGGGCTCCTCTCCAACTACGGCCACCTCCCGCTCGCCGCCGAGCTGCGCGGCGCGTGGTCCCGCCTCCAGCAAGACTACACGGCGACAGCGGGCTCGGCGCCAACGTCCGGTCCCCTGGCCGCCCCCGCAGCGGCGGCGGGCATCGACCTCTCCGAACGCTGCCCGTACCGCAAAATGCAGAAGGCTATCACCGAGCAACGCGAAGCGGCGCGCGCGGCCCGACTCGCGACGGATCTCCGTAGGCTCCCGGCGCGAGACCCCCGCAAGACCTCGTACTTTGTCGCCGACCGAATGTCCCGTGCGTGGGTGCAGTCGTGGCCGACGCGGTCTCTGCAGATCAGCAACTCCGACCTGGCCGAGATCGCAACCAACTACTTGGGCCTCGCGTCGCCGGCGTGCCGCAACCACGTCGGCAAGTCCATCCTCGGCACCGCATCCGTCCTCGACCCGCACGGCCACATCTTGCTCTCCCACAACCGCCTCGTTAACAAGGATTCGAGCAGAACTCGGTGGCACGACGCAACCTCTTACGAACTTTCTGCCTACCTTCACGAGGCCGGTATTTCGCACGAGGTCGAGTGCTCTGGTCTGTTCGCGTCCGTCGCTCCAGCGGCCTACTGGAATCAGTCCCCTTGGACCGCCTCGCGCATCATCCCGGACTTCGCGATCCGCGGCCCCGCGGGGACGCCCACGCCGGAGGAACAACGGCTCTTCGACGTCAAGACGATTTCCGACTGCGAGACGCGCTACAAAGCCCCGAACTGCGAAGGCCGCAACGACAAAGCCAACCCCGTCAACCAGCGCGCGGCGCACGTCGACGTCGAGTACGTCGCCCACGCCCGCGAGCTGGACCGCAAGTGGCACAATGTCCAGCCGCCCGCTACGGGTCCCTTCGGCCGGCGGCTCGCGGAGTTCGGCCAGGTCGGCGGCCTCGTCTTCGGACACTACGGCGAATGCTCCGACACCACCCACAAACTCATCGGCACGATCGCGGAGCAGATCGCCCTCAAGACGGGCCTACAGGAGGGCGCCCTGTCGATCCCGCACGCCACGGCAGCGCAGACACGGCGCCTCTACAGGACCCTCTCCATCCTCTCCCACCGCGAACGCGCCCGCCTCGTCCTCACCAACCTCAAGTACGTCGGCGACGGCTCCGCGACCGCCGGCATCCAACGCGCCGCACACTACCGCCGCCAACACGCCGCCGCTCGCCGCGCTGCCTATCAAGAACACACTAGCGGCGGCCCCTCTACCTCCCACGCCCCGTGGTGGGGGGCCAGCTTCCGCCCCGGCTTCGGTTAGACGGCTCTATGCTCGGCTAGCGCTCCCTCCTTCGGATCCTTAGCACCTCATCCCACCCCTCTACTTTCCCTGTCTTCGTCTGCTTCCGCCTCTGCGCTCTCGTGGCTCATCCTGCACCCCCCTCCATTCTTGTAGCTGCATTCATCCTAAAGCCCTTCCTGTGCCGGAAGCCCGGTCCTCACTCCTCTTCCTTGTTGACGATGGCGGCAACTTCTGGCAGGGCCAGCTCGGAAGTGGATGACCAGCACGAGGCGACCGTGGACGGCGGTGTAACTATTCAGACCCTCAGCGCGACGAAGGACGCCGCATACCAAACGGTGCGGTCCGAAGACCACCACGCGGAGGCCGCTCGGACGTACAGCCTGACGAAGCTCACTGCATCCCGAGGGGCGGCGCCAGAAATATCTGGCGCGGACGGGCCGGCGCCGCGAACGAAGGGACCGGGAATGGAAGCGAGTCGCCCGCGCGAGCCAGTCGTGAACGATGGCGAAACCGTTCCCAGCGTGTTGCCGACGAAGGACACCGCAGACCAAACGGTCCAGTCCGATGGCCGCCTTTCGGAGTCCATCCTGGGGCCGATGCTCTCCGGAGAAGGAGAAGAAGAAGAAACGCAGGAAGAGGACCCC
>JBCCRG010000385.1:0-4110 GCA_039208155.1 Bacteroidota bacterium
CCGCACAGAGACGGAAGAACTCCGCGCGACCGTCCAGAAAAACGCCGCCGCGTTCGGCCGCCGCCAGCAGGAGATCGCCGCCCGGGAGCACGAGCTCGACAGTCGCGCCGAGAAGATCGCCCGCGAGGAGGAACGCCTGGAGCGGCTCACCGACGAATACTTCCGCAAGCTCGAAGCGGCGTCCGGCGTCTCGAAGCGCGAGGCGCTGCGGCGGCTCAACGATGAGCTCGTCCGCGAGGCGAAGCTCAGCGCCGCCGCCCTCGTCAAGAACGTCCGCGACGAGGCGAAGACCCGCGCCAAGCGTGCCGCTCGCGAGGTCGTGCTGACCGCCATCCAGCGCACCGCCGCCGAGAACACCATCGAGAACACCGTCTCCGTCGTCACCCTGCAATCGGACGACATGAAGGGCCGCATCATCGGGCGCGAGGGCCGCAACATCCGCGCGTTCGAGGCCGCGACGGGCGTCGAGGTGATCGTGGACGACACGCCCGAGGCGGTGCTGCTCTCGGCGTTCGACCCCGTCCGCCGCGAGGTCGCGCGCCTCTCGATGGTCGAGCTCTTGCAGGACGGCCGCATCCACCCGGGCCGCATCGAGGAGGTCGTGGAGCAGAAGCAGGACGAGCTCGACGAGGAGATCGTGCTCGCGGGCGAGGAGGCCGCGCTCGACCTCGAACTGCCGGGCCTCCACCCCGAACTGATCCGGCTCGTCGGGCGGATGCGCTACCGGGCGTCGTACGGGCAGAACCTGCTCATGCACTCGAAGGAGACGGCGCGGCTCGCCTCGCTGATGGCCGCCGAGCTCGGCCTCGACGCACGCAAGGCGCGCCGCGCGGGGCTGCTGCACGACATCGGCAAGGTGGCCGAGGACCAGCTCGAAAAGCCGCACGCGCTCGCCGGGGCCGACCTCGCCCGGCGCTACGGCGAGCACCCCGACGTGGTCAACGCCATCGGCGCGCACCACGACGAGATCGAGATGACGACGCTCATCGCCCCGCTCGTGCAGGCCGCCGACGCCGTGAGCGGCGCGCGGCCCGGTGCCCGCCGCGAAGCGCTGGAGAACTATGTCCAGCGCCTCAAGAACCTCGAAGCCATCGCGGACTCGTTCGCAGGTGTCGAGCGCGTCTACGCCATCCAGGCAGGTCGGGAGCTGCGCGTGATCGTGACGCCCGACATTGTCACTGACGCTGTCGCGGAGCAACTCGCCATCGACATAGCGTCGCGCATCGAACGAGAGTTGCAGTACCCCGGCCACATCCGCGTGACCGTCATCCGCGAAACCCGCGCCACGTCGTACGCGCGGTAGAGGCTGTCGGCTATCGGCCGTCGGTTTTCCCGGTACGTCGCCAATCGACTCCAGGTCATGACACTCTTTCGCCCCGTTGGTCTCAAGGAACTCGAACTCATCGCTGAGTCGGGCTGGCGTGCGTTTCCACCGCGGCTGGAGTGGCAGCCCATCTTCTATCCCGTGCTCAACTTCGCGTACGCCGAGCAGATTGCGCGGGATTGGAACACCACCGATGACAACTCGGGCCACAGCGGTTTCGTGACGCGCTTCGAGGTGGACGATGACCTCGCCAGCCGCTATGACGTGCAGATCGTCGGCAGCGCGAAGGTGCATCAGGAACTCTGGGTCCCGGCGGAAGACCTCGCCGAGTTCAACCGCCATCTGCTGGCTCCCATCGAAGTGGTGGCATCGTACTACGGCGACCGCTTCGACGGCGTCCGCAACCTGGAGACGGATTTGCCGACGTCGTTGAGCAGCCCGCCGCCCAACGCTCGTCTATGACGCTCGACGTTGCTGGCGCTCCGATCTACGTGGCTGAGCGAGGTCCCCGCGATGCCCCGCCTGTCGTGTTTCTGCACGGCAATCCGGACTCGGCTGATCTCTGGGACGGGGTGATGGACGGGCTCGCCCAGCACCACCGCTGCCTTGCACCAGACCTCCCGAGTTTTGCCCGCTCGGGCGTCCCCGCTGCCTTCAATCCGTCGCTGGACGGCATGGCGTGGTTCGTGGACGGGCTCCTCGACGCACTCGATCTCGAGGGTCCCGTTGACCTCGTCGGGCATGACTTCGGAGGCATCTTCGGGCTCGCCTGGGCCATCGCGCACCCTGAGCGGATACGACGGCTAGTGGTCGGCGGCTGCCCGTTCCACAGCGACTACCGCTGGCATGCCTGGGCGCGGGTATGGCGGACGCCGCTCGTCGGCGAGGCGAGCCTGCTCGGGATGAACCGCTGGCTCTTCCACCGAGAGCTACGCCGGGGAGGCCCCGGCCTCTCGGACGCGCACATCGCGCAGAGCTACCGCCACGTCACGCCCGCCGCGAAGCGCATGGTCCTCCGCCTCTACCGCGCGGCTGACCCGGCGGTGTTTGCGGCGTGGGAGCCGCGCCTGCTCGCCCTCACCGCGCGCGTGCCTACGCTCGTGCTCTGGGGTGCCCGCGACCCCTACATCTCCGTGCGCTATGCCGACCGATTCGGCACCGAACACGTGCACGTGTTTCCCAACTGCGGGCACTGGTGGCCCGCCGAGGAGGCCGCCGCCAGCGCGTCAATCATCGATACGTTCCTGAGCGAGGGCCGCTAGCCCAACGCCTGCGCGAGATCGGCGGTGAGATCGTCAGGGTGCTCCAGGCCGACCGAGAGGCGCAGCAGCCCGGGCGGCGCCAGCGAGGTCGGGCCCTCCACGGAGGCCCGGTGCTCGACGAGGCTCTCGGGGCCGCCGAGGCTCGTCGCCTGGGTGAAGAGCTGCAGCCGGTTTGCCACCGTCCGCGCGGGCGCTTCGCCGTCCCGCATGACGAACGAGAGCATGCCGCCGAAGCCGTCCATTTGCTTGGCCGCCGTGGCGTACCCGGGATCGGTGGGGAGCCCCGGATAGTGCACACGCTCCACCGAGGGGTGCACGTCCAAGAAGTGCGCGAGGGCGAGGGCGTTGTCGACGTGCGCGCGCATACGCACGGCCAGCGTTCGCATCCCGCGTAGCACGAGCCAGCAGTCGAGCGGGGCGGGGACGACGCCCGCCACGCGCTGCACCGTGCGCAGCCGCTCGACAGTTTCAGGCTGGCTGCGCGCGATGACCGCGCCGCCCGTCACGTCGGAATGCCCGGCGAGGTATTTCGTGGTCGCGTGCATCACGAGGTCGGCGCCGAGCGCGAGCGGGCGCTGGAGGAGCGGCGTCGCCCAGGTGTTGTCGCACGCCACGAGCGCACCGCCGGCGTGCGCCACCGTCACTACTTTCTCAATGTCAGTGATATCGAGGAGCGGGTTGGACGGCGTCTCGATCCAGACGAGCTTCGTGTCTGGGGTCATGGCCGCAGCGACGCGATGCGGCGCGGTCATATCAGCGAACGACACGCCGATGCCCCACCGCGCGAAGTGGTCGCGCAGCAGCAGCGCGAGGTTGTAGTAAGCGTCGCGCGGGGCCACGACGTGATCGCCCGGCGCAAGCGTCTGCAGCACCGCGAAGATGGCCGCCATCCCCGACGGGAAGGCAACGCATGCGATGTCATCGTCCAGGTCGCCTCCTTCGAGGTCGGCAAGCGCCGCTTCGAGCGCCTGGCGGTTGGGGTTCTCCGAGCGGCTGTACTGGTAGCCCGCCGGGTAACCCCCATCCGGAGCCCGCTCGAACGTCGTCGCGAGATGGATCGGCGGCACGACGGCACGCGTTTCGGGATCGACGGTCAGCCCAGCGTGCGCGGCGCGCGTAGCAGGATGGAGCGGCACGTCAGGACGGAACGGGGCGACGGGATCGGTCGACATGGCGGTAGGCAGGCGGATGGAGGCCGCGAACCTACCAGCCAGACTGCCCACCGCGCCACTGGTAAGCGGGAAGGCAAACGTTGGAAGGGTGTCGATCTGAGCGTCTCAGGTCTCTGAGGTCGCGACCGCCTGAGAAACGGCCAGTGGGGTCACGTGGTCTCACCACGACACGGATTCACCGCGACACCGCAGCACTTTTTCACCCGCCTATCGCGCCAGCGTCACCGTGCGCGTCGCGGTGCCCTCGGGCGACTGGAGGCGGACCACGTAGACCCCGTTCGCGAGGCCGTCGGCCGTCCAGCGGAGCGCTTGCGTACCCGCAGGCTGTGCGCCGGTGAGAAGGACAGCGACC
>JBCCRG010000386.1:0-4108 GCA_039208155.1 Bacteroidota bacterium
CCGGTCGGCCTCCGACCGATGCAGCCCTCGCTGGCGCTCACTCTCTCGCCCGCGTCCTCGCTGCGCTCTCTCCCTCTCGTCAGGATCTCGCCCTCGCACACGCTCGATCCCTCTACCCATGCGCTTCGCTACGCTTCTCCTTCTCGCTCTCCTCGTGGCCCCCGCTGGCCTAGCCCAGCACATCTGGGCAGAAACCGGCGACGCGGGTGCCCTCCCCGCCTCGGCTCAGGCCCTCGGGGCCACCACGACTCCGTACACGGCCATCGCTGGCGCCATCGACGTGCCGGACGATGTGGACATGTACCGCATCGAGATCGCCGACCCGGCTAACTTCTCCGTCACCACGGAGCCCGCCACCATCGGCACGCTCGCCGACACGCGCCTCTTCCTGTTCGACGAGCAGGGCCGCGGCGTCGCCTTCAACGACGACACGCCGGGCGGCACCGGCTCCCTCCGCTCGACGCTGCCTGCTGGGCACCCCTTCATGCCGACGCAGCCTGGGATCTACTACCTCGCCGTCACCGGCTACGAGATGATCCCGCTCATCAGCAACGCCACCGGCATCTTCCAGGACCCGCGCAGCTACGGGTATGCCTTCCAGGGCCTCTTCACCTCCATCGTGAACGACCCGGTCGTCGGCTGGCTGCACAACGGCGGCACGGCCACGGGCACCTACCAGATCGAGTTCACGGGGGCCGTCGTCCCGGTCGAGTTGACCGCGTTCGAGGCGACGCTCGACGGCGAGGCCGCGCTGCTCCAGTGGGCGACGTCCTCGGAGACGAACAACGCCGGCTTCGCGGTCGAGCACCGCGCGCCGAACGCCGACGCCTTCGCCGAGACGCGCTTCGTGGACGGGCACGGCACCACAAGTGAGACGCAGACCTACAGCGCCCGCCTCGACGCACTCGTCCCGGGCACCCACACGTTCCGCCTCCGCCAGGTCGACTTCGACGGCACGACGGCGTACAGCCCCGAGGTCGAGGTCACGGTCGCGCTCGCTGAGTCCTTCCAGGTCCAAGCCGCCTTCCCGAACCCGTTCGCCGCCGACGCAACGGTCCGCTTCACCGTCCGCGACACAACGCCGGTCCGCGCTGAGCTCTTCGACGTGACAGGCCGCCAGCTTCAGACGCTCTTCGCGGGCACGGCCACGGCTGGTGCGATGGAGACGCTCCGCATCGACGGCCGCGACCTCCCGGCCGGGCTCTACATCGTCCGGATCACGGGCGACGGCTTCACACACACGCAAAAGCTTACACGCCTGAACTAGGTTGTGTGGAAACACCGCCGGGGTGGTGCCCGGCGTGTGGTTGGTGCGCCGCAGGCGGTCTCTCTCGGGAGGCCGCCTGCAGCGTTTTGGTGCGTGGGGGTAGGCCGACGAACCCGCCCGCCGCGCCGGGCGTTGACGGGCGTCCCTATCTCCCACCCCGCTCCGCCCGTGCCGCTTTCCGCCGCGCACGTCTCGACGCTGCTGGAGGTCGCCCGCGAGCTCGACGCGACCATCCAGCTCGAACCCCTCCTCGAACGCATCGAGCAGGCCGGCCGCCGCATCCTCGACTGCGAGCGCGTCCGCATCTTCGTCTACGACACCAAGCGCGGCGACCTCTTCGCGCGCCTCGCCACCGACCCCGAGCCGATCCGCTTTCCCGTGGAGGCGGGCATCGCTGGGGCGGCGCTCCGGGAGGACCGCATCATCCGCGTCGCCGACGCCTACGCCGACCCGCGCTTCCTCCCCACCTTTGACCAACGCCTGGGGCTCCGGACGCGCTCGCTGCTGGTGCTCCCGATGAAGGGCATCCGAGGGACAAACGTGGGTGTGCTCCAGTTCGTGAACAAGCGCGATGGGCTCTTCACCGATGTTGATGAGGAGGTGGCCGAGGCGCTCGCGGGACTGACGGGCGTGGCGCTGCAGCGGCAGCTCCTCCTGCGCGAGCAGCGCGAGAAGCGCCGCCTCGAACGCGACCTCGCGCTCGCCCGCCGGATCCAGGCGTCCACCCTGCCCGACGCGATCCCGGCGGTCCCGTGCTACGACCTCGCCGGGCGCAGCCGTCCCGCCACCGAGGCCGGGGGCGACGCCTACGACTTTATCCAACTCCCGAGTGGCCGCCTCGCCGTACTCCTCGCGGACGCCAGCGGTCACGGCGTCGGCCCAGCGCTCATGGCCGCCGCGACGCGCGCGATGGTCCGCGTGCTCGTCCAGGCCGTCGACGCGCTCTCGACGGTGATGGACCTCACCAACGCCACGCTCTACCACGACTTCAAGCTCGAGCGCTTCGTGACGGCGTTCGTGGGCCTGCTGGACGCCGACGGCAACCGTCTCGCCTACCGCAGCGGCGGCCACGCGCCCATCCTCGTCTACCGTGCCGCCACCGGCACTGTTGAGCAGCGACCGGCAACCGGCCCTCCGCTCGGTATCCTCCCGGAGTTGCCTGCGCAGCACGATGCCGCGCTTGCCCTCGCGCCCGGCGACGTGGTCCTCCTCGTTACCGACGGCTACCACGAGTGGGCGAACGCCGACGATGAGCTGTTCGACATCGAGCGGGTGGTGGCAATCCTCGAGGCCCACCACGCGGAGGGAGCCACCGCCCTCCTCGACCGCCTAGACGCAGCCCTCGCTGACTTCGGGGGGCGGCAGTCCGACGACCTCACCGCCGTCGTGATTCGCCGGATCGATTGAGGCCCCTGGCCGTCGGTCGTCAGCTATCGGTGGCAGACTGCGATGGGACTGCGTCCTCACATCCTGAACCGCACTCACGGGAAGCCGTACATGAACGTGAAGCCGCCCAATGGGTGGACGCCGCGTCGGTCCACGAGCGGCGTGAAGGTGATCCGGAGGCCGAAGTCGCCCCGTTCGGGCTGCACGCGGAGCCCTGCGATGCCAGTCAGGCCGACGGTGCTCGGGAAGTAGTCGGGGTTCTCGGTCGCGTTCGAACGGCCCATCAGCCCGCCGCCGAGTTCGAGGCGCGCCCGGCCCTGACCGAACAGTCGCGACGCCGTCACGGAGCCGACCGCGAAGGTCGGCGCAGGCGGCTCTCTGTCTGGCTCGTCCACGCCGAACGGCGACCTGAACGTGTCGTTCTCGCGCTCGCCCCAGAAGGGCAACACCATCGCGCCCACCCGCACGACCACGACGCGGCTGACGGGAAAATCGAGCGTGACCGACACGGGTGCCGCGTTGCCCCCGATCTCGATGCCGAGGGTGTGGGTCGCTAGATCGAGGCGACTCGCATCGGGCTGCGCGGCGGCGACGGGAGCGAGAAGGAGAAGGAGCAAGCACGGGCGCAGCATCAGACGGGGTGGCTGAACGAGGGGTGTCCAGCCAAGCCGCTGCCTCTCCCGTCTCGGTCACAGAACCCGCGCGCAAACGCGCCGCCGCTCTGCTCATCCACGCAGCGCGTCGAGCATCCGGCTGCGGTCTTCGTCGGTGAGGCGACCGAGTTCGTGCAGCTTGTCCAGCGCTGCGCGCACGGCGATGAGGTCAGTCCCTACCTCACTGGCGGGCTCAGGCGGCGCAGCTTCCTGCTCCAGCATCGCATCCACGTCGGCGATGAGCACTTGCTGGAGCAGCCGGGATACGTACTCCGAGGCCTCCGGGTGCGCCGAGAAGTCGAGCGTGTCGGTGACGGTGGCGCGGCCTCGGTTCACGTCCACATCGAGCTTGCGGCCGCCGAGGAACTGCTTCTTCTCCTGCACGCGCACCACGTCCCGGTAGCGGATCGTGAGCGGCGGCTGGAAGTCGTGGTTTTGATAGACGAGGCGGTCGGCGAGAAAGACGACGCCGTCCTTGGCCGAGCCGAGCCGCGTGGCGTCGTAGAGCGCGAGCACGTCATTGGGATGGACGCCCTTGGCGTAGTCGCCGAGCGCGCCCTGGAGCTTGCCGCGCGGGATCTCGGGCGCGACGTAGAGGCCGTGCTGCGGCGCGTGGGGGAGGTACTCGCGGACGAGGGCGTGCATCGGGGTAGGACTAGCGGAAGTAGAAGGGCGTCACATCGCGTTCGCCTCGCAGAATCCGTGCAACGGCAATACCCGCACGCTGGTCCAAGGCTTCGTAATAGATCACGTAGGGACGCACCGCGAAGCTACGAAGGTCGTGGCGGAGGTCGTCGCGCGC
>JBCCRG010000387.1:0-4108 GCA_039208155.1 Bacteroidota bacterium
CTGCGTGAAGCCAAGGCCCGCGAGGCGGCGGCCCGCGCCGCGAACAAGGCGTCGGGCAAAGAGGTCGGCTGCTGCTCGCTGGAGTCGATGAACGACGCGCGCTCGGTGGCGCTCAAGCGCGGTTTCCACCACTTCGTGGTCGACATTCGCTCCGAGTTTGGCGACTGGGTCATCGACCGCTTCACGTCGGACTACCTCGCTGGGCGCACGCCCAACCCGTGCGTGCTCTGCAACACCCACATCAAGTGGGCCGCGCTCCTGCGCCGCGCCGACGACCTCGGCTGCGACTTCATCGCCACGGGTCACTACGCCCGCGTGAGCCAGGACCCGGGCACCGGGCGCTACGTCATCCAGCGCGGCCTCGACACGAACAAGGACCAGAGCTACGCCCTCTGGGGCCTCCCGCAGGCGCACCTCGCACGCTCGATCTTCCCGCTCGGGCACTACACGAAGCCGCAGATCCGCCAGATGGCCGCCGACTTCGGCCTCACCGAGGTCGCGAGCAAGCCGGACTCGTACGAGATCTGCTTCATCCCCGACAACGACTACCGCGGCTTCCTCAAGCGCCGCGTGGACGGCCTCGCCGACGAGGTCGCCGGCGGCCCCTTCGTCTTGGAGGCCACCGGCGAGGTCGTGGGCACGCACGACGGCTTCCCGTTCTATACCGTCGGGCAGCGGCACGGCCTCCACCTCGCCCTCGGCGAGCCCGTCTACGTCACCCGCATCGACGCGGCGACCAACACGGTCTTCGTTGGACCGCGCGAGGCGCTTGCCGGGCGCACCCTCACCGCGCGGCAACTCAACTTCGTGAAGGCCGCTGATCTACGAGAAGAGCGACGGGCGTGGGGCAAGATCCGCTACAAGGACGCCGGTGCCCCCTGCCTCGTCCGGCAGACTGGCGATGACCAACTCGAAGTCGTGTTCGAGGAGCCACGCGACGCGATCACGCCCGGCCAGTCGCTCGTGCTCTACGACGTCAACGACGACGGTACGCCCAGCGACGACGTGCTCGCCGGTGGCTGGATCGATACCGTCGGTGATGCTGTGCCGACGAGCGCCGAGTTCCTGGCGCTGCCGGTGGTAGGGTGACACGCTTGTGGCACCAGGGCGGTCTATGTTGTAGGACCACGTCCAACATCGTCGGCCTTATTCCTCCGCGATCTCCATGATTGATTTTGAAGAGCTCCGTGCGCTCGCAGCAGAGGCGAAGGCCGCCGACGAGGGCCCACAGACGCTCGTCTACCTCTTCAATCCCGAACCCCAGACGCCCCCAACCTCGACGTTGCATCGCATAGGCGGCGCTCTGTCGGCCGAGCGTGCGTGGCCAACATGGAAAGGGGTACCGAAAACTCACCTACTTACTGTGGACCTCGCGCAGACGCCGAGCTTGCGTATCGGTCCCCTCGCAGACGTGCGTGCCTTCTCGCTGTTCGTCAGCGACCCCGAGGCTAACAGGGCCTACGAGCCGCACACAGAGGAGACGACCGTCTGGTTGCTGAGAAGCGATGAGATCCGGAATGAAGATGCGCTTCAGGTGCCACAGGCAACGCCTGCGTCTTCAAGCTCGTTTGATCTAGTCCCTGTTGAGGTGCCTGCACGCGTGTTCGAAGATGACGCGCTCGACTTCATAGATGAAGACGATGTCCTAGTTCGTCTGTGGGGCGCGCTGGCATCCGTCCCTGGATACATCGGCGGGGGGCCGACCTGGATTCAGCATCCCGAGCATAAAGGCACCTTTCTCGGCCAGTTCAGCGATGAGCTGATCGACATGAATCTCGGTGATGCCGGAGTCATGTACATCTTCGCGGACACTGCGTTTTGGCAGTGCTCGTGAGTGATAGCCCCGAGATCAACGTCGGCATCCTCGCGCTGCCGGTGGTGGGGTGACCCCGACTCAGCGGACCCCGGCTCAGCGGGTCGTGCCGAGCACGGCCAGGTCGGCGGGCATGATGTCGGTGGACTCGTAGACGCGCACGTAGTCGACCTCCATCCGGACGGGGAAGATGCTGTCGTCGATGGGCCCGCCCGCGCGGCCCCAGGCCCCGCCGATGGCGAGGTTGAGGATGATGTTGTATGGGTGGTCGTAGGGCCACGCGCGCCAGCCGGTGCCCTCGTTGACGTAGGTGAAGTAGCGCGTCCCGTCGAAGAAGATGTCGATGCGCTCGGGCGTCCATTCGAGGGCGTAGACGTGGAAGTCGTCCTCGGCGTCGATGGTCTCGATGCTGCCCTTGCGCTGCTCCCAATTGCGCCAGTAGTAGGCCTTGTTGTGGACGGTGCCGTGGACGTGGTTCATGTCGTAGCCGACGTGCTCCAGGATGTCGATCTCGCCGGAGTTGGGCCACGCGTCGCAGGTGGGGCTGCCCTGCCAGTCCTCGGGGGCTTCGCAGGTGGTCGCGTAGCGGTAGGGGTCGGTGGGGAGCATCCAGACGGCCGCCCAGGTGCCCTGCCCGGCGGGCACGCGCGCGCGCACCTCCACGCGGCCATACAGCAGGTCGCCCTTGCCCTCGGTGTGGATGCGACCGGACGTGTACTCGGCGTTGTCGTAGTCCTCCTTGTGCGCCTCGATGATGAGGAAGCCATCCTCCTGGCGGACGTTCTTCAGCCGGTCCGTGTAGGCCTGGTCTTCGTCGTTGACCTTGCGCGCGGGCCAGACGTTGTAGGACCACCGCGTCGAGTCGGGCGCGCCCACGCCGTCGAAGTTGTCCTCCCAGGCGAGCGTCCACGTGCGCGCGTCCTCCTGGCGCTGGCGGACGACGAGGGCGCTCAGCACCGGCTCGCCCACGATGGCCTCGAAGGTGACGTCGAGCTGGCCGTCGGCCACCTCGACGTTCTGGGCCGTGCGGGTGAGTGCGGAGACGTGCTTCTCGTCGCGCGCCTTGCGCACGTCGAGGTCGTGGATGACGGTCTCGCCCTCGGCCAGCACGGCGAACACGCGGCTCCCGACGGGCTCGTCCAGGGGCTCGGCGAAGTGGAAGGTGAGGTCGTAGAATCCGTCCTCCAGCGGCACCGCGATGGCAAAGTCGCCAGTGCGGTACGTCCGGTAGAGCTCTGGGTCCTGGCTCCCGAGGACGGTGTCCATCAGCGCCATCGAGCCGCCCGTGAAGGCTTCGTCTGCGAGGTAGGCTACGCCGTCAACGCCCGCGTAGGCGTCGCCTCCTGCGTTGACGGCCCAAGCGACCGCGTCTGCATACATGAGTTCGGCAGGGCTCGCCGGGGTCGCGGCGTCGGGGGACGCCGATTCGTTCTGGACGCATCCCGCGAGCAGCCCCAGGCAAAGAACGAGGGTTGCGGGCAGGAAGAGACGGCAGGGGGGGCGCATCGGGCTTGGGGGCTGGGGTGGGAGAGCACGCGTAACTGGTTGTCCGGCAAAGGCAGAGCAAGCCCTCCGGACCCTCAAGATCCACAAAGATGAGCAGGGGTGCCAGTGTCGTCACCGAGGCGTCCCGATTCGAGGGGAGGAGTGCCCGTTCGGGAGCGCAGCCGTATCCTCCACGGCTCCGCCGCTCACCCTGCTGCTCATGCCCGACCCAACCTGGATCTCGTTGCTCCCGCCCGTGCTCGCCATCGTACTTGCGGTGGGGACGCGGCAGGTCTACGCCTCCCTCGCAGCCGGCGTATGGCTCGGCTGGACGATCCTCAACGGCTGGAATCCCGTGGCGGGCCTCGGCGCGGCTATCGAAGCGGCCGTGGCGGTGGTGGGCGATGCGGGCAACGCGCGGGTGCTCGGCTTCACGCTCGTGATCGGCGCGCTGATCGCCACCGTGGAAGCCAGCAGCGGCGTGCGCGGGTTCGTGGAGGCGCTCGAACGGCGGCGGCTCGTCACCAACGGGCGGCGCGCGCAGCTCCTGGCCTTTGCGATTGGCCTCGTCCTCTTCATCGAGTCGAACATCACCGTGCTCGTTGCCGGGGCCGTCGGGCGGCCGCTCTTTGATCGGTATCGGGTGTCGCGCGAGAAGCTGGCCTACCTCATCGACGCGACCTCGGCGAGCATCTGCATCCTGATCCCGCTCAACGCCTGGGGGGCGTACGTCCTGGCGCTCCTCGGCGAAGTCGGCGTGGACGACCCGCTCGGCACGTTCGTCGCGTCGATCCCGCTCAACCTGTATGC
>JBCCRG010000388.1:0-4108 GCA_039208155.1 Bacteroidota bacterium
GCCCAGCCCGCGCGTTCCGCGCCGCGTGGATCGCCACGCCCGATGGCCTGCCCCACGCGCGCCGTGGCGGCGAGCCCGAGCCCGAGCGGTACCATGAACGAGATCGACGCCGCGTTGAGTGCGATCTGGTGCGCCGCGAGCGCCGTCTGCGCTGCTGCGTCCGTACCCATCCGCCCGACGAGTAGCGTCGAGAGCATGAACAGCCCCGCCTCGATGCCCAGCGTCACGCCGATGGGCCACCCGATCCGCACGAGGTCGCGGAGCATCGTGGGGTCGGGTCGCCGGATCTGCGCGAAGACGCCGTAGCGCCGCGTGAGCGCGCCGCGATGCACATAGAGCCCGAGTGCTGCAAACATCGTCCAGAAGACGAGCGTGCTGGACCAGCCGCACCCGGCAAGCCCGAGCGCTGGGAAGCCCCACGCGCCGATCATAAGCGCGTAGTTGCCCACGATGTTGAGCACGACGGCCCCGAGCGTGATAAGCATAATGACGCGCGGGCGTCCGAGCCCTTCGAGCAGTCCCCGCAGGGCGGCGAACCAGAGGTTGGGCAGCGTCCCCCAGAGGATGGCGCGCAGGTAGTCCCCTGCCAGCGCCGAGGTCGATTCCGGCTGCCCCGCGAGCAGCAGCAGCGCCTCGGCATTCCAGAGCAAGACCATCAGCGGCCCTGACAACACTGTCGCCAGCCAGAGGCCCTGCCGCGCCGCGCGCCCGATGTCGGCCTCGCCGCCGTCGCCGACCTCCACGGCTCCGAACGCCTGCGCGACCGTCGGCCCAACCGCGATCACGAACCCGATCCCAACCACCATCGACGTAAAGAACAGCGTCGAGCCAAGCACGCCCGCCGCGAGCGCCTCAGGTCCGAGCCACCGCCCGATCATGAGCGTGTCCACGAAGCTCGTCGCAATCTGGGCGAGCTGCGCGAGGATGAGCGGCCCGGCCAGCCCGAGCGTGGCGCGGAGCTCGCGGGCAAAGGGACGGGACAACACGGGCACGGGGGGACAAAGGGAGACGACAGGATCGGACGAGCGGACGACGCGGCGCAGCGGAGAATCGAGGGAGACGTGCAGCGCCAACCCTCGTGAATTTGTAGGCCGTCTGTGACCCATACGGGGCGGGCTTGCGGCAAACACCCCGCGCAGTCCTATCTTGCCTCGCTATGCGTTCCACCGCCCCCACCCCTGCTGCCCCCGCAGCGCACGACGAGCGGCCCACGTCCCACCTCATCCGGACCGCCCCCGTCGCCACCGACCGCCCTGACGTGTCGGTGGTGATCGTGAACTACAACGTGCGGGGCTTCCTGGAGCAGGCGCTCACCTCGGTCATGCGTGCCACGCGGCGGCTCAACGCCGAGGTCTTCGTGGTGGACAACAACTCCATCGACGGCTCTGTCGCGATGGTGCGCGAGCGCTTCCCGGAGGTGCGTGTCATCGCCAACCGCGGAAACGTCGGCTTCGCGCGCGCCAACAACCAGGCTATCCGCGAGGCACGGGGACGCACGCTCCTCATCCTCAACCCGGACACGCTCGTCCAGGAGGACACGCTGGAGCGCATGGTCGCGTTCATGGACGCCCACCCGGATGCCGGGGCTGTTGGCTGCCGCATCCTCAACCCCGACGGCACGTTCGCGCCGGAGAGCCGCCGCGCCTTCCCGACGCCCTCGGTCGCCTTCTATCGGATGACCGGCCTCAGCCGCCTCCTCCCCAAGAGCCCGACGTTCGGGCGCTACAATCTCACCTACCTCCCAAAGGATGAGGTCTGCGAGGTAGATGCGCTCTCAGGCTCCTGCATGATGGTGCGTGCCGACGCACTCGCCCATGCAGGCCCGCACGCTGAGGACCCTAGCCGGACCGAGGGTGCCGGGCTGTTCGACGAGTCGTTCTTCATGTACGGCGAGGACCTCGACTGGTGCTTCCGCATCCAGCAAGCCGGGTGGCGGATCTACTACACGCCCGACACGCAGATCATCCACTACAAGGGCGAGTGCACGAAGAAGGGAGAGATGCGCTACGTGCGCCTCTTCTACGGCGCGATGATCCGGTTCTCGGAGAAGCACTTTGCTGGCGACCCCACGCTCAAGCCACGTGCGCGGCTCTCCGGGGTCACGCTCCGCTGGGCGATCCGCCTCGCGGTAATGCTGCGGGCGGCACTAAGTCTGGGTGCCCGCGCCCTGCACGCCGCCGCGGCGCCCGCGCTCGAGTTCCTGCTCACCTGGGGTGCGATGAGCGGCGCGACCGCTGCCTGGGGAGCCCTCCGCGCCACCGACTTCGATGCTAGCTTCTACCTCGGTGTCTTACCACTCTATGCCCTCGGCGCGACCTGCGCTATCGGGCTGGCCCGCGGACACGGGCGCGGCCGATGGCGGCTGCGCCCCCTCATCGTCGGGCTAGGTGGGGCCTTCGTGGCCGTGGCGTCCGTGTCGTTCTTTGTCCCTGCGATCCAGTTCTCGCGCGGGGCGGTGCTGTTCGGCTTCGCCGCGGCGGCCGTCGTCCTGATGGGCGTCCGGCTGACCTATCTCCTGCGGGCGCGTGAGCCTCGCACGGTCCTGCTCGTGGGCGACGCCACGGAAGCAACGCGCCTGCACGGGATGCTGGCCGGCCGGCCGCGCTCCCCGCTGCGCTTGCTCGGGTTCGTACCGCGGCGCGAGGAACAGGCCACCACGCCCGTCGCCCAACTCGGCGGGCTGCACCAACTGCGCGACCTCGTCCGGCTGCGCGGGGTCCACGAGGTCATCTTCGCCGCGGACAGCCTCACGAATACGCGGATCCTGCGGCTGATGCGCGATCTGCGCGACCTGCCGGTTCAGTTCAAGATTCTCGTCAGCGACCACGACCGGCTCATCGGCAAGGCGTCGGTGGATGACTTCTCGATGCCGCTCCTCGAGGCCGAGCGCACC
The DNA here is from genome assembly GCA_039208155.1 of Bacteroidota bacterium. Taxonomy (GTDB): domain Bacteria; phylum Bacteroidota; class Rhodothermia; order Rhodothermales; family Rubricoccaceae; genus JBCBEX01. The sequence continues at coordinate 2,894 of JBCCRG010000388.1, forward strand.
GTCGCGCCGCTGCGTTCGCGGACGCGCCGTCTCGTGCTCGATGTGCCGGTCGCACTCATCGGCACGGCGCTGCATCCGCTCTGCCGCCTGCTCGCGCGCCTGCACCCATCGCCGAAGATGCGCAGCCTTGCCTGCGCCACGGCGATGCTCCCCTCGGTGCTGGCCGGACGCCGCGCGCTCGTCGGCTACGACACCGGCACGCCCACGCGCCCGCCGGACGCCTGGGCGCTCCAGCCAGGCCTCGTCTCCATCCTCGACACGCTCCCCGAGCGCCCGACGAGCATCGTGGAGGTCCACCGTGCGTACTGGTTCTACGCGCGCCACCAGTCGCTCTGGCTGGATGTCGAGATCCTAGCGCGGGCGCTGGTGCGGACGCCGCCGTCCTGCTGAGTCGCACAGCAGGCGGTCGGCTACCTGGGCTGCGGAGGTCTCGCAGCGTTTCCCGACGGAAATCCGGGGGCACCCCGTATCTTGCGGATCCGCCTTTCTCGCGCCCCCTGGACTGGCCCTGCTCGTCATGCAACTCCTCGACTTCGAAAAGCCCGTCGCTGATCTGGAGCAGAAGCTCGAAGAGCTGCGTGCCTACGACGCCGAGGACCCCGCCGTCGATCTATCCAGCCAGATCGCGGCGCTGGAGCAACGCGTCGAGCAACTCAAGCAGCAGGTCTACAGCGGGCTCACCCGCTGGCAACGCGTCCAACTCGCGCGGCACCCCGACCGGCCCTACACGCTCGACTACATCAAGGAGCTCACACGCGGCTTCGTGGAGCTCCACGGCGACCGTCTCTTCGGCGACGATCCGGCGATGATCGCAGGGCTCGGCACGTTCGAGGGCCGCCGCTACGGCGGGCGCGACCAGACCGTGGCGGTGGTAGGCCACCAGAAAGGGCGCGACACCAACGAGCGGAAGTACCGCAACTTCGGGATGCCCAACCCCGAGGGCTACCGCAAGGCGCTCCGCGTGATGAAGCTCGCCGCCAAGTTCGGTAAGCCCGTCATCGCGCTGCTCGACACGCCGGGTGCGTTTCCCGGCCTCGAAGCGGAGGAGCGCGGCCAGGCCGAGGCCATCGCGCGCAACCTGCTAGAGATGGCGCGGCTGCCCGTCCCCATCGTCGTCGTCATCATCGGCGAGGGGGCTTCCGGCGGCGCACTCGGCATCGGCGTCGGGGACCGGCTGCTGATGCTGGAGAACACCTGGTACTCCGTGATCTCGCC
>JBCCRG010000389.1:0-4102 GCA_039208155.1 Bacteroidota bacterium
CTCACGGCTCCACGGCTCCACGGCATCTCATCTCAACCAGGTCTGGGCGGCGCTGATCGTGGAGGAGTTGGTGCGGCTGGGCGTGGGGCTGTTCTGCGTGGCCCCGGGCTCCCGGTCGACGCCGCTGACGCTGGCGGTGGCGGCCCATCCCGAGGCGAACGCGCTCGTGCATTTCGACGAGCGGGGCTCGGCATTCGCGGCGCTGGGCTATGCGCGGGCGACTCGGACGCCCGCCGTCTGGATCACGACGAGCGGGACGGCGCTCGCGAACGGGATGCCCGCCGTCGTGGAGGCGAGCGTGGACGGCGTGCCGCTGCTGCTGCTCACCGCCGACCGGCCGCCGGAGCTGCGCCAGACCGGCGCGAACCAGACGATCACACAACCGGGGCTCTTCGACCCGTACGTCCGCTGGGCCTTCGACCTGCCGACGCCAACTGCCGAGATGCCTGCCGCAGCGGTGCTCACGACCGTGGACCAGGCGTTCTACCGTGCGATGCGTGCGCCAGGCGGACCGGTTCACCTCAACGCGATGTTTCGTGAGCCGCTCGCCCCGCCGCCGGACGCTGCGGCGGATTTCGCCGCCTACCTCCGCCCGCTCGTAGGCTGGATGGAAGGCACGGCCCCGTTCACGCGCTACGCCGCGCCGGTCGTGACCGCACCGTCGGACGGACTCGCCGACCTGCGCGCGACGCTGCGGCGCGCAGAACGCGGTCTCGTCGTGGCAGGACGAATGCGGACCGAGGCCGAGTCGGGCGCTGCGCTGCGGATCGCTGAGGCGCTGGGCTGGCCGCTGCTGGCCGATGTGGAATCGGGGCTGCGCACGGGGCACGCCGACCACCCGCTTGTCATCGCGCACCCCGATCTCATCCTGTCAAGCACGTCGTTCCGCGAGACCGCGTGCCCCGACGCGGTGCTGCATCTCGGCGGCCGACCTGTCTCGAAGCGGCTCGCGCAGCACCTCGCCGCGTGCGCGCCGCCGTACTACGCCGTCGTCCGTGACGACCCAGACCGCTTCGACCCGCGCCATCACGTCACCCATCGCTTCGAGAGTGACGTCATCGCGTTTGCCGACGCGCTGCTCGCCGAGGACGTGTCTAGCGCGCCCCCCGACGCGTGGCGGACTAGCTGGCGGCGCGCCGAGGAGACTGTGCGCACCTACCTCGCCGAGACGCTCGACGACGCCGTGCCGGACGCTGCGCTCTCGGAGCCGCTCGTCGCCCGCCTCGTGAGTCAGCATCGTCCCGCGGACCACGCGCTCCTGCTCGCGGCGAGCATGCCGATTCGCGACGTGGATGCCTTCGCCGATCCGACCTCTGCACCAGCAGCGGTCTTCGCCAACCGGGGCGCGAGCGGCATCGACGGGACCGTGGCGACGGCGGCAGGCGTGGCGCGCGGACGCCAAACGCCTGCCACGCTGCTGATCGGCGACCTCGCGCTGCTGCACGACCTGAACTCGCTGGCGCTGCTGCGCGCCCCTAATGCGTCAACAGTAGCCCAGCCGCCGGTCGTCATCGTAGCGGTCAACAACGACGGCGGGGGCATCTTCCACTTTCTGCCGCTTGCCCGCGAGGGCGTCCAGGCGGGCGTCGTCCCCGGGTCCGACTTCGAGCGGTTCTTCGGCACGCCGCACGGGCTGAGGTTCGCCGAGGCCGCGGCGCTCTTTGGCCTCGCCTACCACGCCCCGACGACCGTCGGCGGCTTCGCGGACGCCTACCGCATGGCCTGCGCGTCGGGGCGCTCAGCGCTCATCGAGGTGCGGACGGAGCGGGCCCCCAACGAGGCGCTGCACACACGACTCCGAACGGATGTGGCTGACGCCGTGGCGGCCTCCCTCAGTTGAGGAAAGCCAGACGGTACTGCGCGACGCGTGCCCGCTCAGTCGTCGTCCCGGTCGTCATCGTCGTCGTCCCGGTCGCCATCGTCGTCGTCACGGTCGCCGCCCCGGTCCGGCACCGACGGCACCACGCCGCACGCCCCCTCCCGCGCGCCGCGCCCTAGCCAGAACGCCAGGTCCCCCGCCCGCACCTGCTTCGTCCGACCCTCGTGGCAGATCGAGACCATCGCCTGCGGGTCCACTGGCACGCCCTGCCCCACCGAACCGCCATTGGCAGCGCACGCCCCTTCCGTGGCGCCCTGTGCGAGGTAGAGCTCCAGCCCAGCAGGCGACACCTTGCGCTCGCGCCCGTCAATGCAGACGAGCACGCGGCTGGCGTCCTCGCGGCGCGGCGGCGGTGCACCGACGCTGGGGGCGGGGGTCTGGGCGTCATCGAGGAGGGCGCGCACGTCCATGCCGAAGGCGTCGTACTCGACGACCCAAGCGCTCTGGCGGGCGGTGGGGAGAAGGGGAACGAGTTGGCCGAGGGCCTCGGTGGAGTAGTAGACGGCGGCGTCATCGCGCTGGGTGTAGCGCAGCGGCTCACCGTTCGTGGTCGTCGCGCTCGCACCGTAGAGCGGCACCGACGAGAGGCCGAGCGAGACCCCGTCGTTGAACGCCTCTACTTCGTAGACAAACCGGACTTCCCGTACCTCTGCGTAGTTGTGGACCGAGAGTTGTCCCGCGATGGTTTCCAGATCAAGGTTTGCGCCTCTGGAAGGTATGATTCGTCCGTTTTCGGCGTCCCATCGGTATGTGGGCTCCGCCACGCCGTTCTCGATGAGCAGATCGACGGTGGCATCCATGGTCCAACTTGCCGTCGACACGCGAGCGCCCGCGGCGTTGTACGCCTCGATCGTCAGGGGAGCCGTGTCCACATCCAGTATGTGGACATAGAATGGGGCTTCGAAGGCCTCGCTCAGCTTCATCCGTGCCTCTGCTCGCCGGACCCCCGACCCGCGCCCCGGATTAACGCTGAACAACTGGAGGTTGGTCGGTCCGATGTAGGCTGGGTTGTTTATGTCTTCGAGCCCAACCGCGCCTTCGAGCCGACCCCGACTTGCGTTCTGCGCCAAGCTTTGGAGACGCGTGCCTCCCACGCGCGCGTGGTCGTTGTAGGTACCTGATACGTTTGTGAGGGCCACCTGCACGCGCACATCGGGGTGGCCAGGCCACGCCACCGTCTCGTCGTAACTACCGAGCCCTTCTCTGGGCGGTGCCGAGGCAAAGGGCGCGACCGCGCTGGCGGAGGCACCCCCTCCCGCCGCTGCCTCGCCCGCGTAGTAGAACGCGAACGCCTGCGTATCCGCCTCGGGCGCAGGCTGCGACGTGTAGCTCCCGTCCGCCGGGTCGATCCGGAGCAGCCGGTCGCCGCCGCTGTCTGAGCCGGTGAGCATGTAGAAGTAGCCGTCGGGGTGCGCGGTCAGCGCGTCGGAACGGCGGATGCCCGCGATCTCGGTGATCCGCGTCGGGTTGCCGTCGGGGAAGCTCTCGAACCGCCAGATCTCGTGGATGTCGCTGAGGTAGTCGCCTCCGTTGACCCGGCGGAGGGTGTAGACGTGCCCATCGGGGGCCTGCATGAGGCTGTACCACTGCCAGCCGGGGCCGTCGAACTGGCGGTAGCGCGTGGCCTCGCCCGTGTTCAGGTCCATCCGGTAGATCCAGTGGTTCCACGCCGAGGTCCCGTAGAGCGTACCGTTGTGGAAGAACAGCCCGCGCACCTCGTCCTGCTCCGAGGTCTGCCGCGTTGGGCCGATCCGCTCGGCGCGCAGCGGCGTCGCGCTGTTGCCGTCGAACTCGGACGCGGCCACGCGGTAGAGCGCGAGGTGGTCGGGGTGGTCGGAGGACCCGCCGTAGTTGGCGTTGTTGACGAAGTAGAGCGTGCCGTCGTCAGCGAACGTCATGGCTTCGATGTCGGTCACGTCGCCGCTGCCGAGACGCGGCTCATGGATGCCCGAGAACGTGCCCTCCCGCTGGCGCACGAACGCGCCGGTGTCGTCGGGGGTGTAGTAGTAGAGCGCGCCCTCCTGGTCGACCGAGGCCCAGAGCGTGTGCGTCCCGTACTCGCCCCCGCCGATCACGATGGGGGCATCACTTGTCGTCGTCGTCGTGCCGCCCTTCTCGTGGTCGATGTAGAGCGCGCCGTACACCTTCGCCTCTCCCGCGAGCGTCACGTCGAGCGCACCCACCCCCTCCGCCACCACGAGCCCGTGCCACTCGAAGTCGCCC
>JBCCRG010000390.1:0-4098 GCA_039208155.1 Bacteroidota bacterium
CACGACCGACAGCCTCGCGCAGCGGGTCGAGTCGTTTCCGACGCGCGGTTATCTGTCATCGGTGGACCCGCGCCTGACGGTAGGGCTCGGCGGCGCTAGCCAAGCCAAGGAGGTCCACGTGCGCTGGCCGGACGGACGCGTTCAGACCCTCACGGATGTGGCCGCTGGATCGGTCACGCTGCGCCAGGCCGACGCCGTAGCGGACGAACCCGAGCCCGCCGCCGCGCCACCCGTGCTCTTCACCGACGTGACCGATGCTATCCGGTTCGCATGGGCGCACCAGGAGAACAACTTCGAGGACTTCGGGCGCGATCCGCTCGTGCCGCACGCGCTCTCGACGCTAGGCCCCGCCCTCGCCGTTGGCGACGTGAACGGCGATGGCCGCGACGACGTGTTCGTGGGCGGAGCGAAGGTGCAGCCATCCACGCTCTTCCTCCAGACTGACGACGGCTTCGCCGAGGCGGCCTCGGGGCCGTGGCATGCCGACAGCCTGACGGAGGTCGTCACCGCGACGCTCTTCGACGCCAACGGCGATGCGCACCTCGACCTGCACCTCGGCCTGGGCGGCAACGAGTTTTGGGGCGAGAACGACAACCTCCGCGACTGCCTCTTCTTCGGCAATGGAACAGGCGCGTTCACCGAAGCGCCTACGGACGCGCTCCCGGGGCTCTACACCCACACCGGCACCGTCGCGCCTGCCGATGTGGACGGCGACGGCGACACGGACCTGTTCGTGGGGGGCCGCGTGGTGGCGAAAGAGTATGGCCGGCCTGCGCGGAGCGCGCTGCTGCTCAACGACGGCACGGGGCGCTTCGCCGACGCGACGGCGGCCTGGGCCCCGAGCCTCGAGCGGATCGGCATGGTGAGCGCCGCCACCTGGGCCGACCTCGACGGCGACGACCGCCCCGACCTCGCGCTTGCGGGTGAGTGGATGGCTCCCGTGGTCTTCCGCAACACCGGCAGCGCCCTCGACCGCCTCGACGCAGGCCTCTCCGACGCCACAGGCTGGTGGACAGCCCTCGCGGCTGGCGACCTTGATGGCGACGGCGACGTGGATCTCGCGCTCGGCAACCTGGGGCAGAACTCCATCATGCGGACCTCGCCTGAGCACCCGGCGCGCCTCTGGATGAACGACTTCGACGACAACGAAGTCCACGACGGCCTCGTCACCATCCATCTCGACGGCCAGGATTACTCCATCGTGCCGGTGCCGGTACTCCAGAAGCGGTTCCCGGAGCTACGCAAGCAGTATCCCACGGCTACCGAATTCGGGGCGCGTACGCCGGAGGGCATGTTCGGCGCTCGGGCGCGCAACGCCGAGCAGCTGACAGCGGAAACCTTCGCCAGCATGGTCGCGCTCAACGACGGCACGGGTCGCTTCACGCTCCAGCCCCTCCCCGATCTCGCGCAACTCGAACCCATCTACGCGTTCCTCGCAGACGATCTCGACGGCGACGGCCGCACGGATCTGGCGCTCGGCGGCGGCCTGCTGGAGGTCCCACCCGAGCGCGGGCGCTACGATGCGGGCTACGGGCTCCTCCTGCGCAACACGGAGGCGGGCTTCGACACGGCCCGCCTGCAGTCCGGCTTCCTGCTCGACGGCGAGGTACGCGCCCTGCAACCGATTCGCGTCGGTCGTCAGGAGCTTGTGGTCGTCGCGCGCAACAACGCGCCGCTGCAGTTCCTCCGCGTGGAGCGCCGCGGCGGCGAGGACATCGCCTCGCGGTGAGCCCGCCCCCTTGGCTGACTCTCGGGAGATTCATGCATCCTTCGCGGCCCTTCCGGGTTGCCTTTTTCCTACCACCAGCGAACTGATCCCCAACAGTTTATGGACCGCTTTCCTGTGGCCCTTCGATTTCTCCCACTCGTGTTGCTCGCCCTGGTGATGGTCGGTTGCGAGCGTGACGACTCGGTGTCTGTCCCGGCCTCGCTGACGGAGGCGGCATCGGACCCGGAGCTGCTGCACGGCGCGATGAAGCGCGTCACCGACGTGATGGTGCACGACATCTTCAGCCCGCCCCAGGCGAGCCGGGTGTACGCCTACGTGAGCATCGCTGCCTACGAGGTGGCGGCGGCCAACGAGCCGCACCTCGCCTCGCTCGCCGGACACCTCAACGAATTGACGGCACCTCCGGCCCCTGCGACGCCGATCCACACACCGAGCGCCATCGTGCACGCAGCGCTGACCGTCGGCGAGGCCCTCACATTCTCCAGCGCCGACATCGAAGCCTACCGCAGTCACGCTGACCAGCAGCTTCGAGACTCGGGCGTGCCGCGTAAGCTGGCAGAGGCGTCGCGCGCCTACGGGGATGCCGTCGCGCAACACATTCTGGCGTGGGCGGCTGAGGACGGCTATGCGCAGACCCGCAGCGGTCCTGCCCTCACGGTGACCGCCGAGCCTGGCACCTGGCAGCCGACGCCGCCAGGCTACATGGACGCCATCGAGCCGAACTGGAACCAGCTCCGCCCCTTTGCCCTCGACTCGGCAGCACAATACGCGCCGCCGCCGCCGCCGCCGTTCAGCATGGAGCCGGGTAGCGCGTTCTACCGGCAGGTCATGGAGGTCTACGAGATCGGAGAGACGCTCACCGAGGAGCAGCGCGCCATCGCGAGCTTCTGGGACTGCAACCCCTACGTGATGCACACGCGCGGCCACGTCATGTTCGCCACCAAGAAGCTCACGCCGGGCGGCCACTGGATGGGCATCAGCGCTATCGCGAGCCGCATGCAGGGCGACGACATCGCAGCCTCCGCCGAGGCCTACGCGCGCACCGCCATCGCGCTCGCAGACGGCTTTATCAGCGTGTGGGACGAGAAGTACCGCAGCAACCTCATCCGTCCTGAGACGGTCATTAACGAGTTCATCGACGAGGACTGGGTGCCGGTGCTGCAGACGCCGCCGTTCCCTGAGTACACGAGCGGCCACAGCGTCATCTCGGCTGCGGCGGCTACGGTACTGACTGACCACTTCGGCGAGGACTTCGCGTTCTCCGACACGACGGAGGTGGAATACGGCCTGCCCGTGCGCGACTTCCCCTCGTTCGATGTCGCGGCAGAGGAAGCGGCGGAGAGCCGGCTCTACGGGGGCATCCACTACCGCGTCGCGGCGGAGGAAGGGCTCACGCAGGGGCGCCAGGTCGGCGCGCACGTCATCGAGCGAGTCCCGACGCGCGCGCCTGCGCTGGCTTCGCAGTAGCCCCACACTGGCCGAGCCGTGCCTAGCGCGTCGTCGCGCCCTCGGTCTGGATGCCGCCGGGGATGATCTCGATAGTGCCGTCGTCGTTGAGGCCGCCGGCGTGGGGCATGCCCTTCACGGCGTGGCCGCCGAAGCTGCCGCGCATCGCGGAGAGGAGACGGTAGGCGAACGAGCGCTCGTCGCGCGACTGGAAGCGCTCGAAGAGCGCCTGCGCGATCGTCGGGACGGGCATCCGCAGGTCGATGGCCTCCTCGACCGTCCAGCGGCCCTCGCCCGAGTCGGGCACGAACGGCGCGACCGAATCGAGACCGGGCCGGGCCTTGAGCGCCTCCGCCGTGAGGTCGAGTAGCCACGACTGCACGACGGAGCCGTAGCGCCACACCTCGGCGATCTGGTGGAGATCGAAGTCGACCGGGTTGTCGCCCATCTGGCTCTTCTTGTCGAACATCGCGAAGCCCTCGGCGAAGGCCTGCATCATCGCGTACTCGACGCCATTGTGGACCATCTTGACGTAGTGTCCGCTGCCGACCGGCCCGACGTGGCCCCAGCCCTTCTCGGCACCCGGCGCGAGCGTCTGGATGACCGGCGCCACCCGGCCGACGGCCTCGTCGGTGCCGCCGACCATCGTGGAGTAGCCGTTCTCCAGCCCCCAGATGCCACCGGAGACCCCAGCATCGACGAAGTGCAAGCCGTGGTCGGCTGCCTCGCGGGAGCGACGGATGGTGTCGGTGTACCGCGAGTTCGCGCCCTCGACGATGAGGTCGCCCTCGTCGAGGATATCGTAGAGCTTGGTGAGGTGGTCGTCGGTGATCTGCCCGGCGGGGAGCATGAGCCAGACCACGCGCGGCGCGGCGAGCATCGCCACGAAGTCCTCCATCGCTGCGGCGGCCTCTGCCCCGTGC
>JBCCRG010000391.1:0-4084 GCA_039208155.1 Bacteroidota bacterium
CGAGACGGCCGCCGAGGCCCGCTCGACGCGCTTCCTCGCGAACGTCTACAGCCCGCACGGCCCGGGCACCGTGCAATCGTTCTTCTTCATGCCGACTGGTACCGAGTCGTGGGGCGGCGACTACCGAGGCAGCGACCTCGCCACCTGGCAGCAACTCACCGGATCGGACCCCGATGCGCGTCTGGCGACGGTCCCCGCCGACCTCCAGCCCGTTGCTGATCGCTGGGCAGATCTCCCGTCCCGAATTGGTGCCGAACTGGCACATCCCGTTCCCGCAGACGTGCCAACGACCGCGACCGGGCGACCCTATCCGCACGCGGGCGCCAACCCGGCCGTCGTTCGCAGCGAAGCACCAACCGATAGCTGACAGCGGATAGCCGACAGCCCCTCCCGATGAAATCCCTCGTCCAGACGCTCATTCGCAGCGCGCACACCGTGTTCGCCGACCGGGGCTTGCCCGACCGGCTCGCGCTCTACTTTCACAGCATCGAGCCGCACGAATACGACGCGTTCGAGCGCGCGATCACATGGGCGCGAGGGGAGGGGTACCACTTCGTGGACGGCCCACTCGCGTTCCTGGACGCAGCCGAGGGCGAACGCGTGGCGTGGGTGTCGTTTGACGACAACTACCGCGCGTGGCACCGAGCGCTATCACTGCTCGACCGCCTCGGCATCGTGGCGACGTTCTACACCAACACGGGCGTCTTTCGTGACCGCGCGAGCGCCGCCGACCTCGACGCGTACTTCGACCGCATCGTCCACCACGGCGACCGAACGAGCCTGACGACTGACGAACTACGCGAGATCGCGGCAGCGGGACATAGGATCGGCGCGCACACGCACACGCATCGGTGCCTGGCGGAGTTGCCCTTCGAGGAGGCCGTTACCGAGATCGACCGGAGTCAAGCCGACCTTCAAGCGATACTTGAGGGGCCCGTCGAACACTTCAGCTACCCATTCGGCATGCGGCGGCACTTTACGGAGGATTTGCGCCGTTATTGCAAGTCAAAATTCAAAACGGTCGCGAATGCCATCCCCGCGATGCTCCACGCGCCGCAGCGCGCTGACGCCCTCCAGCGCGCCGGCTGGCACCTCGACCGGCCACACGCGCAGAACCTCCGCGCGCTCCGCATCGACGGCCAGCGCTTCGAGGCGCTCACCGGCCGCAGCGCGGTGGGGTAGGGCGCTCCGGTGACGCCGTGGTACGGTGAGCGGAGCCCCAGCGACCCCTGCGTCTCCTGGTGGGAACCGTCCCCGGTGCGGCGCTTAGGCCGCCCTCCGCTCCCACGTCTCCGCCGCCTCGCCATGCGCGTCCTCTGGGCGACCCTCACCGTCGTCGTGCTCGACCAACTCACCAAGGCGTGGGTGGTCGCGATGATGGAAGTGGGCGATACGATCCCAGTGCTGGGCCGCTGGTTTCGGTTTTCCTACTTCGAGAACCCCGGTTTCGCCTTTGGCTGGACGCTCGGGTCGAAGGCGCTCCTCACCATCGTCTCCACGCTCGCGACGGTGATGGTGGCATTCTACCTCGTCTGGATGCGCGAGGCGTCGCGCAGCTACCGGCTCGCGCTCGCGCTCATCCTCGGCGGGGCCGTCGGCAACCTCATCGACCGGCTCTTTGCGGGGCTCGTCTACGGCTACGCTCCGTTCGGGTATGGCCGCGTGATCGACTTCCTCCACCTCGACGTGTACCACGGCTTCGTCGACCTGCCGTGGCGGGCCTACCCTACGTTCGTGGCTCTCTTCCCGGTCGCCAACATCGCAGACGTGGCGATCATCGGCGGACTGGTACTCATTCTCATCGCGCACGTCCAGATCAGCCTCAGCGAGGCTAGGTCCGAACCCGAGGCCGAGGTCATGCCCGAGGAGGTCCCCCGCGCGTCCGAGTAGGTCACTCCGGGGAGCTGAGCGCTGTGGCGCACGCGGGGATGCGGCGGACTTCGCCGGTGCGGCGGATCACCCAGAAGCCGCGCCCGAAGGCGGGTGGCATGTCCTCGCCGATGGCATAGCGGATCTGCACGTCGAGGTAGGGCTCCGGGGGCGCGCAGCCGTCCGTGGCTCCGTCGCGGGCATCGACGGTAGCCCCCAGGTCGCCGAGGAGCGCGGCGAGCAGGGCCGGGTCGCCGAGGCTGGGTGGAAGGTAGGAGTCGCCCCCGAGGCGGACGTAGGCGTCGGTGAGGCCCAGGCGCTCACGGGTGGCTTCGGCAGCGTCGCGCGAGAAAAAAGGACCGTGCACGACGGCGTAGAAGCCCGGCGTGAGCAGCGCGTACAGGTCCGTCCGGAGCACCCAGCCGCCCGTTTGCAGCGCGTAGGTCTGCGCCGTCTGCTTCGACTTGAAGCTGCCCGCCATCACGAAGTAGGGCCCGGGCGGCGGCGGTGCAGGCTCGACCGCGACGGAATCGGGGAGGAGGGTTGGTTCCTGGGCGAGCGCAGGTAGCGCGGTGAGTGCCGCAAGGAGACAGACGAGGGCGAGGCGCATAGCGGTCGTGCAGGACAGACAGAGGCGCCAAGCTACCACGATTCCCATGGGATGCCGCCTGTGCAGGCTACCACTCCTTGGGCTCAGGCTCTACGCCTTCGGTGAGCGTCACGCCGAAGTCTTCGGGCGTGTTGTGTGTGTCCTCGCCGCGTGTGACGCTGTCGAGCATGCGCCGGATGTCGGGTAGGGCTGCTTCGGCGGACTCTTCGCCGAGGCGGATGAGCTCGTCCGCACGGGTGAAGCCGAAGAGCAGCGTCACGTCCACAGGCAGCGTCGGGCGCAGCAGGACCTCAGGCTTGGCCTCCGCGAGTCGGTAGGCCGTCAGCGCCGAGATCGAGAGGAAGATGGTGTGCCAGATATCGCGCGCGACCGGCGGGAAGTGCGGGGGCATGAGCTGCGGCTCCACCACTGGCGCGTCCGGGCGGTTCTGGTCGAAGCACGGCAGCACGTCCACGGCGATGAGCCGGCGTGCGCCCATCCGACGCGCCACGTCGGCGGGGACGTTGTTCAGGACACCGCCGTCCACGAGCCGCTTGTGCCCCACCTTGACAGCCTGATAAATGCCCGGGATCGACATCGTCGCGCGCATGGCCTGAATGACAGAGCCGCTATCGAGGAGCACCTCGCGGCCGCTGCGCAGGTCGGTCGCCGTGAGCGAGAGCGGGCAGGCGAGTTCACCGAATGTGCGGTCTACGCCGATCCATTTGCCGAAGTAGTCTTGGATGCGGTTGCCCGAGAAGAGGCCGGTGAGGCTCGGGAGCCAGTCGGCGAGTTGGATCAGCTTCGAGCGCCGCGACAACTCCTGCACCTCGGCCTCGATGCCCGCAACGGGGAAGCCGCTGGCATAGGCCGCCCCGATGAGGCCGCCCATGCTCGTCCCCGCGACGTAGGAGATCGGTACGCCCTCGCGCTCGAGCACCTTCAGGACACCGATGTGGGCGAGGCCGCGTGCGCCGCCGCCGCCAAGGACGAGGCCGAGTTGAGCCGGATGGGAGGGATCGATCATGCAAGCGGGTCAGGCGCGCAGACAGGGAGGAGGAACGTGCAGGGCCAACGGAGCAGCCGCCAGGCGGTTCGGTGAACACTGTTATTTCTTTCGTGCACGGGTGGACGAGTGCTCGACGTCCGTTGGTGTCCGCGAACAACGCCGCAGCCAGTCGGGTAGGGAAGAGCTGCATCACACAGCTCCAAGTCCACTCGCACCACCGGCTCCCACGCGTGACACCGAAGTCCCCAGCACAATCCGCGTGCTGCATGAACGAACTCGTGCTGCCCAACGACACCAACCCCCTCGGGAACCTGATGGGAGGGCGGCTGCTCCACCTGATGGACATCTGCGGGGCCATCGCTGCGCAGCGTCACTCCAACCGGACCGTTGTCACGGCGAGCGTGGACCACGTCGATTTCGCCTCGTCGATTGCCCTGGGTGAGGTTGTGGTGTTGGAAGCGCAGGTCAACCGCGCCTTCACCAGCTCGATGGAGACCGAGATCTGCGTCTGGGCGGAGAACACGGGCACGGGAGAGCGGCGGCTGAGCAACCGGGCGTACTACACCTTCGTGGCTGTCGACCAGAGCGGCCGGCCAATCCCGGTGGCCCCCGTCGCG
>JBCCRG010000392.1:0-4083 GCA_039208155.1 Bacteroidota bacterium
GCCGCCTCACCAACGCTGCGTCGTCATGGTCAAGCTCGTCCTGCTCACCCTCGCCTCATTGGCCTCGCTCCTGCCCTGGCTCGGCGTCCTGATCCCGACGGTGATGCTGAGCGACAGCGGGTCGCCTGCACACATGGCGCGGCTGAAGGTGCTCTTCGCCTTCTATTTCGCCTACCCGGTCGTCATCATCGGGGCAGTCATCGCGGCGTGGGTAGCCCGCTTCTTTGGAAACGAGGCGCTCGCGGTACAGCTCGCCTGGATTCCGTGGATCGGCTACGGCACGCTCCTGGTCGGCTACTACGTAGTAGTGCTCTGGCTCTGGTCGTAGGCCGCGCTCGGCCCTGTGGATTCAGAGCCCCGCCACCACATCGGCCATGATCTGCGTCAGCTTGGGCTCGGCCTCGCCCGCGGCAGCCAGGATCTCGGGGATCGAGACAGGTTCGAGCGCATCGGGGAAGCACTCGTCGGTGATGACCGAGATCGCGAGCGCGCGCACGCCCATGTGCCGCGCGACGATGACCTCGGGTACGGTGCTCATCCCGACGGCGTCGGCACCGAGGGCACGCAGGAAGCGGTACTCGGCACGCGTCTCCAGGTTGGGCCCCTCCACGGCCACGTAGACACCCTCTTGCAGCCTGATGGCGCGGTCGAGCGCAGCCTGCTTAGCGGCAGCTTGGAGGGCGGGGTCGTAGGGCGCGCTCATGTCAGGGAAACGCGGCCCCCAGGCGTCCACGTTGGCTCCGGCGAGCGGATTCGCCCCCTGGAGGTTGATGTGGTCGGTGAGGAGCATCAGGTCGCCACGCCGGAAGTGCGGGTTCATACCGCCCGCCGCGTTCGAGATCAGCAGCGTCTCGACGCCGAGCGTCGCCAGGACGCGGACCGGGAAGGTGACCTGCTTCGGCGTGTAGCCCTCGTAGAGGTGGAAGCGCCCCTGCATGGCGAGGACCGGCACGCCGCGCAGCGTCCCCGCGATCAGCCGCCCGTGGTGCGACTCCACCGTCGAGACGGGGAAGTGCGGGAGGTCGTCGTACGACACCTCGGCGGTGGCCTCGATCTCGTCGGCGAGCCGCCCGAGGCCGGTTCCGAGAATGAGACCTACGCGCGGCGGGTCGTCGCCTAGGCTGAGGTGATCGCGAACGGCAGCAGCGGCAGCGTCTACCTCGGCGTGGTACGCTTCGATATCAAACGCGGGGCCTTCAGTGACAGGCATGGGGAAGGAAAAAGTGGAGTGTTGGCAGGGCGAAGCCAGAAGCTACGCCCACCGTCTCCGGTCGTCCTTCTGGACCTGATAGCGGAGGAGACGTCTCCTCCGCACCTTTGCCCCCTCCGCAGAGCGATCCGGGCCGGGGCACGCACATAGCAGACGCCACGAGGCGTGCCGCCTGGCTCTCGCTGCGAACTGCCTGCCTCAAACCTCTGACTTTGTCAGTCGAGGTCTTCGAGGATGCGGCGGATCTTGGCCTTCTCCAGTTCCGATTCACGCTGTGCGGCGGTCGGCATGGGGGTGGCGGAAGCTGCGGCAGTCTTCGGCTCGGGCGACGCGAAGAGCGAGCGGAAGTCGACCGTCCGCTTCGGGACCGTCTCCGTCGTGCTCGCGGGCGTCGACTCGGCCGGCGGGCGCAGGGCCGGCGTCGGACGCTCGGCGGGGTCCTCGGCGGACGGCGGCGTCACAGCGGCGGGCGCATCGCCCACGAGGCCGCTGCCGGCGGCTGGCAGGGCGCGGCGCTCGGCGGCCTGCACGCGCGGGAAATACGCCGTTGGCTCCTCGCCCGTGAAGGCCGCCAGGATCTCGAGCTCCGACGTGTGGAACGCGCGGAGGCGCGCCGTCACCTCGGAGAGGCGATTGTTGAGCTTGGCGAGGTCCTGCTTGGCGAGGTAGCGCTCGTGCTCGGCGTCCTGCACGAGCTGCTGCGCGCGCATCTCGGCCTCCTCGATGGTCAGCTTGGCGCGCTGCTCGGCCGTCTCCTGCGTGCGGCGGGCGTTCTCCCGCGCCGATTGGACGGCCTCCTGCAGCGCCTCCTCAATGCGGAGGTAGTGCGCGAGCTTCTCGTTGAGTTCGGTGGTGCGCTGCTCCAGGCGGCGGTTCTCGTTGAGGAGTTCCTCCCACTGCCGCGCGACTTCGCGCAGGTAGTTGCGAACTTCTTCCTCGTTGACGCCGCGGAAGGCGCTGGTGAATTCCTGGTTGCGGATCTGAAGGGGATCGAGCATGAGGCTGGTGGTGCGTGGATGGGCTGGCGAGGTCAGGAGCCTGGGAGGGCACAACCCGGATCACAGCGGTCGAGCGCGTCTGACACATGCCCGGACCGCATCGCGGAGCCACTGCAAGCTACGGTTTTCTCGCGCCGTCCTCACACGCGGATGCAAAATCGCACAGGTGCGTTCCGGACTTGGATGTTGAACACGCCCGTTTGTCACCCGCGCGCGCCAAACAGCACCGAGCCGAGCCGAATGTGCGTCGCGCCCTCCTCAATGGCGACCTCGAAATCGCCGCTCATGCCCATCGAGAGGTAGGGCAGCCGCTCACGCCCGACGTCGTCGGCGAGGCGACGGAGTTGCCGCAGTTGAGGCCGCACGACCGCTTCGAGGTCCGACGGCGAACGCGCCGGGGCGGCGAGCGTCATGAGCCCGACCGGCTGAAGGTGCGGATAGGCGGCGAGGCTGTCCACGTATGGCCCCACCTCGTCCGGTTCGAGGCCCGACTTCGAGTCCTCGCCGGAGACGTTTACCTGCACGAAGCACGGCAGCACGCGCTCGACCTTCGCCGCCTGCTTGTTGAGTTCGCGCGCAAGCCGGGGACTGTCGAGCGCGTGAAAGACGTCGGCGACGTCGGCGACAGTCTTGGCCTTGTTGCGCTGGAGCCCGCCGATGAAGTGCCAGCGGATCGCATCCGCCGCCTCGTTCCCCGCCTGGGCGCCGGGAAGGTGCGCGACTTTCTCCGCAAGCTCCTGGACCCGGTTCTCGCCAAAATCGCGCAGTCCTGCGGCTAGGGCAGCTTCCACCACCCCCAGCGGGAACGTCTTCGTCACGGCGAGAAGGGTGATCTCGTCAGCGCTGCGCCCCGTGCGTGCGGCGGCGGCCTCGATGCGGGCGCGCACCGCCTCGAGGCGGGTCTGGATCAGCGTGACCCGTTTCTGATCGGATACGTCGAAGGTGGAAACGGCCATGGGAGAGCAGCAGCGTGGAAGAAGGACATCCCATGAACGGCAGCCACCGAGGCGGGTTCGCCCGGATGGGTTTCCATCCGTCGTCTCGGCTGTACGAATACCCCGACCCTGTCCAGCGGAAGCGTCCTCGTGCCTTGCCACACCGGACCCGGGTTGGGCAGTCGATATGGGCTGGCGCGTCACGGCGGCGTTACGAATGTTCGAAAATCCCCGAGGAGGCCCGGCTGGTGGCTCGCCTTGGCATCGGATTCGCATTGGGATGGACACCTCCACCCTGCGCCTCCATCCCGCCAGCGCCTTCATCCCGATGGACGAACTCCGCGCCCTGTACCGCACCCTCCTCCCCGACCACCGCGACCGGCTCGACGCGCTGCGTGCGCAGGTCCAGGCCGAGGCTGCATCGGCGGAGGAGCGGGAGGCCGCCTGGGCTGAGATCCTGCGCGAGGCACACACGCTGAAGGGATCGGGCGGCCAGTTCGGCTTCCCCGAGATCACCGACGCGGCGCTCGCGCTCCGTCAGGCGGCTCCAGATGCCCGCCCGGCGCTGCTGAACGCGCTCTACGTGGTAGTCGTCGCGGCGATGGAGAGCGAGGCCCCCGCGCCAGACTCGGCCCCTGTGTCGCACTCGGCAGACACCCAGCGCCCGATGGCGCAGCGTCCGTTGTCCGTGCCCTCGACGACGGCCCGGCACCCAGTGGCGATGCAGTCGGACGCCTCGCAGACGGACGCCTCGGCGCGGACGGAAGAAGCGACGACCTGCAAGGGCCGCGTGCTCGTCGTGGAGGACGACCCGCTCATCGCGTCTGTGATCTGCAACACGCTGCAGCGCCGCGGCTACGCGCCGACCCACTGCGACCTCGGGACGCGGGCCCTCGCACTCCTCTACGAAGAGGGGCAGCCCTGCGACGAGGACCCCAGC
>JBCCRG010000393.1:0-4076 GCA_039208155.1 Bacteroidota bacterium
CCGCTCGCGTTCCGCTACGAGCAGGCCCGCGTAGACCTCGACGACAGCGACGGCCAGGTGACGCCCTGGCAGGTCTACACCGCCAACGCCCACGAAGGCCCTGCCAAGGCGGGCGACGGCCGCGGCGAGGTGGACCTCGACCTCTTCATCATCGACACGCACGTCGAGCCGAGCGACGACCTCAATATGGTCTCGTCGGTGCGCATCCACGACGCAGCCGAGACCTACGACAGCACGCACGGGACGCACATCGCCGGGATCGCAGCGGCACGCGACAACGACTTCGGCATCGTGGGCGTCGCCCCCGGCGCGCGCATCCACTCGCTCGACGTGATGCGGCCTGAGGGCTACGCCTACATGTCTGATCTGATCGCGGCGGTGGAGCACGTGATGGCCTTCAAGGAGGCGCATCCGGACCGCCCGGTCGTGGTCAACATGAGCGTCGGCGCCCGGCTTGACACCGATGCGTACAACGCTCTGGATGAGGCCGTCGAGAAGGCGATCGACATGGGCGTCACGTTCGTCATCGCGGCGGGCAACGACGGCATCGACGCGCGCTTCCAGTCGCCGGCGCACGTCAAGGGCGCGATCACTGTCGGCTCGGCGAGCGGCCTTGGCATGTTCTCCCGCTTCTCCAACCACGGCTCGCTCATCGACATCGTGGCGGTGGGTGAGGACATCGTCTCGACCGCCGGGGGCAGCTACTTCGCGCAGCTTTCGGGCAGCTCGCAGGCAACGCCGTCCGTCACCGGGGCCGCGCTGACGCACCTGTGGCAGCACCCGGACGCGACGCCGGAGGAGGTCCGCGACGCGCTCGTGCGCAACGCTCACAACTCGGTCTGGCGCTGGGGTCTGCCCTCCAATACGACCCGCAAGGGCGTCAACATCCCGAAAGTGAGGTAGCGGCCCATTGGCATCGGAGCGCACGTCGCTTGTCGATCCGAAGCGGGGTCAGGCTCACCAGCCTGGCCCCGTTTTTGTAGCGCTGTCGTTTTGCGGACGCCCCGTTCGACACCAACACCGCCGACATTGACGCTGCTTCTCCTCACGGACCTCCACCTCTTCGCCGACCCGGACGGGACGCTGATGGGCTGGCCCACGGCCGCCTCGTTCGAGGACGTGCTGGCCTCGGCGCTCGCGGATCACAAGCCGGACGCGATCCTGCTCACGGGCGACGTCACGCAGGACGGCGCCGCCGCCGCCTACGCCCGGCTCGCGATGCGGCTGCGCGTGGCGGGGTGTCCGTGCCTCTGGCTGCCTGGCAACCACGACGCCCCGGCAACGATGGCGACGGCCTTCGCGCCGTTCCCGTGGATGCGACGCAGCGTCCTCGACCTGCCTCCGTCGCCCAACGCGCAGTGGCGGATCATAGCGCTGGATACGAGCACACCCGACGGCGACCACGGCGTCCTCCCCGCGACCGAACTGCAGCGCTTCGACGCGGCGCTCCGGGCGGCGCCCGACCGCCCGACGCTCGTCGCGCTCCACCACCAGCCGCTCCCTGTCGGGGCGGCCTGGCTCGACGCCATCGACTTGCACGATGCCGACGCGTTCTGGCGCGTCGTGGACCGCCACCCGCAGGTGCGTGGCGTGGTATTCGGGCACACGCACCAGGCGTTCGATGCGACCCGGACCGGGCCGCACGGGGGCGTCCGTGTCCTCGGCACGCCCGCGACGTGCTTCCAGTTTGCCGTCGGCACGCTCGACTTCGGCCTCGACGCCCGCGACCCGGGCTACCGCGTCCTCGACCTCGGCCCGGACGGGGCGTTCACCACGGCCGTCCACCGCGTCGCCGTTGCCGCGCGGTGCGCGCCCACCGCCGCTGGCTACAGCACTCACTGATCCCACGCATGCACGAGTTTACCCCCATCGACCTCAGCGACTTCGATCTGGAGGCCTACGACGAGGCCGCCGCCGACCCGTCTGCGCTGGACGCTGCCGCGCTGGATGAGGCCGCTGAAGCACAGGCGCGGCGCCGCCGCGAGGACGATGCCGCGCTCCTCACCACCACAGATCTCCGTCGGCTCCTCGACGTGGTCTCGCAGCTCAACGCCGTCGGCGACCCCGCCGCGCTGCTGACCTCGATCATCGAGACGGCGGCCGACCTCCTCGACTGCGCCGCCGCGTCGCTGCTGCTCTACGACGAAACGACCGACCGGCTGCGGTTCGTCGCGGCGACCGGCTCCGACACCGAGACGCTGGCCGCGATCCCGGTGCCGCTCTACGGCAGCATCGCGGGCACGATCTTCCGCGAGGGCGTCACGATCAACATCCCCAGCGCGCAGAACGACCTCCGCCACTACGACGAGGTCGGCAAGAAGGTCGATTTTGAGACGCAGTCGCTCCTCGGCGTCCCGATGCACATTGAGGGCCGCGTGGTGGGCGTGCTCGAAGCCCTCAACAAGCACGACGGGCCGACCGGGACCGACGACTCCGAGGGTGGCAGTGCTGGCTCGCGCAACTTCGACCGCCGCGACGAGCACCTGCTCGGCCTCCTCGCTGACCAGATGGCCGTGACGCTGCGCAACGTGCGCCAGCAGGAGGCCGTCCGTGACGCTTACGAGCGCCTCGCGCAGATCGAGGCCACCAAGAGCAACTTTCTCACGCTCACCTCGCACGAGCTGCGCACGCCGCTCGCCACGATCCGCGGCTTCGCAGAAATCCTCCAGGACGAAGCCGAGAACGACCACGTCCGCGACTTCGCCGCGCTCATCCGCGAGTCGACCGACCGCATGGCTAAGGTGGTGGACGTGATGGGCGAGCTGAGCGAGCTCCGGATGGGCCGCACCAGACTGTCTCCTGAGCCGCGGGATCTTGCGGACGTGCTGGAGAGGGCCCGCCAGGCGGTCGGAGCCCATGCCGAGGCGAAGCGGGTGCAGGTACGCATCGAGCCCCCAGCGCAGGGGTTCACGGTGTGCGCCCACGCCGAGCGCCTCGACATGGCGCTGCTGCACCTGATGACGAACGCGGTGACGTTCACGCCGGAGGGCGGCGGCGTGACACTCCGCGCCTACGAGCACGACGGCGGGGTCGTGATCCAGATCGAGGACACTGGCTGCGGGCTTGCGCCGGAGCACCGGGAGGCCATCTTCCGGGAGTACTTCCAGGTCGAGAACGCGCTCACCCGCTCGCACGGCGGGCTCGGGCTCGGCCTGACCGTCGTGCGCGGCATCGCCGAACTGCACGGCGGGCGCGTCTGGGCCGAGAGCCCGGGTGAAGGGCGCGGCAGTGTGTTCTCGCTGTGGCTGCCAGGGGCCTGAGCGGCCGCGCATAGACCGGAGCGCGGCGGGCCGGAGCGTACCTTCGCGTTTTCCTCGCCGACGCTCCTTCCATGCTGCTCGTTCGTCTCGTCTGCCTCCTCGTCGTGCTCGGCGTGGGGGCGCTCCCGGTCACCGCGCAAGACGCGCCGCGCAACACCTCCGGCGGCCCGCTCGACCCGCGCCAGGCGGCCTACGACGTCCACTACTACGACCTCGACCTCGCCATCGACCCGGCGGCCGAGGCCATTGAGGGCACGCTGGCCGTCCACGCGGCCGTCACGGACTCGCTCGACGTGCTCGTGCTCGACCTCGACACGAAGCTGGAGGCGCGTGCCGCCTTCGACCTGAGCGCCGACCTGGGCGGGGACCTGCTGGCGGCGGAGCCCATCGCGCTCGGGCTGCAGCGGGATGCGGGGCAGGTGCTCATCCACCTCGGCCGTACGCTCGTCCCCGGTGATTCGCTCGTGGTGCAGGTCGCCTACGGCGGGCAGCCGCACGTCGCCGAGCGCCCGCCGTGGCAGGGCGGGTTCACGTGGGGGGAGACGGAGGATGGCCAGCCGTGGGTGGCCGTCTCGTGCCAGGGCGAGGGCGCGGACATGTGGTGGCCCGTGAAAGACCACCCGTCCGACGAGCCCGACTCGATGCGCATCGCGCTCACGGTGCCCGAAGGCCTGATCGCGGCGTCGAACGGACGGCTGCGGCAGACGACGGAGACGGAGGCCGAGGGCAACCCGCAGGCCGGGCCCGCCACGCGCACGTTCGAGTGGTTCGTCTCCACGCCGATCAACAACTACACCGTCACCGCCTACGTCGCGC
>JBCCRG010000394.1:0-4076 GCA_039208155.1 Bacteroidota bacterium
CTCTACGGCATCGACGCCCCGCGCGACTTCATGCAGGTCGGCTACGCGGCGTTCGCGTTCATCGTCGCGTCGTTGGTCCTTGCCAAGCCCGAGCGGCTCACGATGCTGCTGCGGCGCTACCAGGGCTTCGTCGTCGTGATGCTCACGACGGTGTGGATCGTGTACGCCGCGTTCAAATTTGGCTACGACGCGCTGCCCAACCTGCCGTGGACGGACAACGCCAAGATCTTCGAGGCCAAGGGCGGCGACCTCATGGTGCACCTCGCCGGGATCACGGCGTTTCTGCTGCTCGGCATGCGCAAGGTACCGGCCTGGCTCGCGGCAGCGCTCGTGATCAACTTCCTGCTGATCGTGGTCAGCAACCGCGGCGGGATGGTGGCCTACTTCCTCGCCATCGGCTTTTTCTTCTTCCTGCGCCCCCGCACGTTTCAGAATGGGCAAGTGTCGAAGCTCGCCTACGCCGGGCTCTTGTTCATCATCCTCGGCCTCTTCATGGGGCCCGTCGGGAGCAAGATTCACGGCGGCACGCGCTCGGTGTCGGTGGAGCAGCTCTTCGAGAACATCAAGAGCGTCTTCGGCAAGAGCGACTCCGGCTCGCTCCAGGGCACCGTCTCGTGGCGGCTGGACTGGTGGACGGCGATCTACGACTACACCGTACGCGGGCCGTACTTCATGACCGGCAAGGGCTTCGGGCCCAACCTCGCCAAGGAGGATGGCTTCCTCGTCGACAAGTCGCTGCGGAGTCCGCACAACGGGCACATGACGATTCTGGCGCGGATGGGCGTGCCCGGCGCGCTGCTCTGGATTCTGCTGAGCCTCGCGTGGTTCTTCTCGATGCTGCTGCTTTGGTGGCAGGCTCGCACGCAAGGCCGCGAGCGATGGATGGCCGTTGCCGCTTTCCTCATCACCTACTTCATCGCCACGAATATCAACGCCTCCTTCGACGTCTACTTCGAGGGCCCGATGGGCGGCGTATGGTACTGGTCCGTCTTTGGGCTCGGGCTGGCGGTGCTCTGGCTGTTCAAGCATCACCCCTCCCTGCTCGATGACGATGCCGACCCCGACGCTCGCGACGCCTCCCGACCGACCCAGCCCGTCTCCTATGTCCAGCCGCAGCCTGCCGTCGCCTCCGGTGCTGGCGCCCCAGCGTGGGCCGCAGGCCCGACCGCGCCCGTCGCGGGTGCTCGGCCGACCAGCGCGCGTGCTGATGGTCCACAATTTCTACCAGTTGCCCGGCGGCGAGGACCAGGTGTTCCGCGCCGAGAGCCGCCTGCTGGAAACGATGGGGCACACGGTCCACCGCCACTCGGTTCACAACGAGGCCATTGAGGACCTCAGCCGCGCTGCGCTCCTGCGACGCACGCTCTGGAGCCGCGAGACCTACCGCGCCGTCGCCGACCTGGTGCAGGACGCGCAGATCGACGTGGTGCACTTCCATAACACGCTGCCGCTCGTCTCGCCGTCAGCCTACTACGCGGCGCGCAAGCACGGGGCCGCCGTCGTCCAGTCGCTGCATAACTACCGGCTGCACTGCCCGGGGGCGCTCTACTTCCGCGAGGGCCGCGTGTGTGAGGACTGCCTCGGCAAGTCGTATGCGTGGTCCGGCGTCCGCCACGGCTGCTACCGGGGCTCGCGCGCCGCGACCGCCGCCGTGGCGACGATGACGGCGGCGCATCGCCAACTCGGTACGTGGGACCGCGCCGTGGACCGCTACATCGCGATGACGGACTTCGCGCACGCCAAGTTCATTGAGGGCGGGCTGCCTGCCGACAAGCTCGCCGTCAAGCCCAACTTCCTGGACCCGGATCCCGGCGCAGGTTCGGGGCAGGGCGGCTATGCGCTCTTCGTCGGACGGCTCTCGCACGAGAAGGGTATCTCGCTCATCCTCGACGCGTGGACCCGGCACGCGCCGGATCTGCGCCTCGTGATTGCAGGGGACGGCCCCGAGGCGGCGGCCGTCGAGGCGGCCGTCGCAGCCCACCCCGACCGCATCGAATGGGTGGGACACCAGACACGCGACGGCGTGATGCGCCTCATGGCCGACGCGGCCGTGTTCGTGTTCTCGTCGGAGTGCTACGAGGGCGGCACCCCGATGGCGCTCATCGAGGCGATGGCGAACGGGACGCCCGTGGTGGCGTCCGACCTCGGCGGCCCAAAGTCGATGGTCAAGCAGGACGTGGCCGGGACGCGCTTCGCGCCCGGCGACCCCGCCGCGCTCGCGGCGGCAGTGAACCGACTCGCCGCCGATCCCGCGCGCCTCCAGGCGCTCCGCGCGTCCACACGTGCGCTCTTCGAACATCGGTACACCGCCGCCGCCAACTATGCGCTGCTCGTCGACATCTACGACGCAGCGCTCCGGCAGCGTCACGGTAGCCCCGGCATGGGCGGTACGGAGGAGGGGCGATGACGCGGCTCTGTTGCCATACGGCCCTGGTCGTGCTGCTGGCGCTGAGCGCGCTCCGCTGCGGCGATACGGAGCCGGGCTCGCCTGCGCTTGCGTCTCAAGGGATGTCTATCCCTGCCGAACCTGAGGTAGCAGCGACCGACGCGTCTATCGCGGAGGCCGTGGCTCTCGATGCCTGCCCGCCGGGCCACGTCCGTGACGCAGCCGAACAGTGCCGTCCTGCTGAGGAGGTCTACGCCCCCGACGGTCGCGTCTTCTGGGTCGATCAGGGGCATTCCCGCGCTGACGACGCCAATCCGGGCACCCGCGATGCTCCGTGGCGCACCATCGGTCGTGCGACTGGTCGCGGCGTGCTACGCCCCGGCGACGCCGTCCTCGTTCGAGCGGGGACCTACCGCGAGTTCGTGCGCCCGCAAGTCGGCGGCACGGGCGCGTCGGCGCGCGTCACCTACGCGGCGTATCCAGGCGACACGGTCGTGATCTCGGGCGCGGTTCCTGTGGATGGGCGGTGGACCTCGCGTGAGGGCGTCTGGTGGCTACCGTGGTCCTACGGCGCCATGCACGCCTACAGCGACGAGCCCGTCTTCCGCCGTGAGATGGTGATTGTCGATGGCACCGTGCTACGTGCAGTCGCGGAACGGACAGCGCTGGAGCCCGGCACGTTCTGGGTCGATGGCCCCGACACAAGCCCGCTCGCGCTCTGGGTGCGCTTCCCAGAAGACCGCACACCGTCGTCGTTCGGCACCGTCGAGGTGGCCGTCGAGCCGCACCTGTTCGCCCCGCTCGGCAGCGATCCCTACGCCGAATGCGGCAGCACCGACATGCCCGGCTGGCTGCGCATCGCGGGCTTCACGTTCCGCCACGCGACCAACCGTGCGCAGTGGGGCGTCCTCTGCGCAGGCAGCGTCGGCGGTCTCGTCGAGGACGTGACGGTCGAGTGGACCAACGGAAGCGGCATCGATCCGGGTGGGCGGCAGCACGTTTTCCGCCGCGTCCGCGCGCTCGACAACGGCCAGATTGGGTGGTCGGGCAGTTGCGTGGACTGCCTCTTCGAGGACTGCGAGGCGTCGCGCAACAACTGGAAGGACTACGACCCGTTCTGGGAGGCGGGTGGCGGCAAGTGGAGCCAGACGAGCCGCAGCACCTTCCGCCGCTTCCGCGCCGTCGGCAACGAAGGCCCCGGCCTCTGGCTCGATATCGAGAACTACGACAACGTGATCGAGGGGACCTACGCGGACGACAACGCCATCGCTGGGATCATGATCGAGTACGAGACGCGGCGGACGCTCGTGCAGCACAACGTCGCCGTGCGGACGCGCTGGCGCGGCTGGTCGGGTGCGGGCGTGCTCTCGCAGGCGGCGAGCGAGAATGTCTACGTCCACAACACGCTCGCGGGCAACGAGGGCCACGGCCTCTGGCTGCGCCTCGACCCGGATCGTCGGGCCCCAGACGGCCGCAACGTCGTGGCGAACAACGTGATGGTCGGCAACGGGCGTGCGGGGACGGAAGCCTACGAAGTGCAAGTGCGCGGCGAGACGGCCGCCGAGGCCCGCTCGACGCGCTTCCTCGCGAACGTCTACAGCCCGCACGGCCCGGGCACCGTGCAATCGTTCTTCTTCATGCCGACTGGTACCGAGTCGTGGGGCGGCGACTACCGAGGCAGCGACCTCGC
>JBCCRG010000395.1:0-4054 GCA_039208155.1 Bacteroidota bacterium
AGATGCGGAAGAAGTGGCTGCGGTCGACGTAGGCGCTGCCTGCGCTCGCGAGCTTCTCGTAGGCCTCGTGCAGCAGCGCCGTGGTGTTGAGCGTCGCCGGGCCGCGTTGGCGGCGGCGCTGGCGGTGCGCCAACTCGTGCAACTCCGTGTAGAGCAGCGGCAGCACCGCGTCGAGCGCCGACGCGTCGCCGTCGCTGGCAGCAGCGAGCAAGCGGGTAACCTCAGAGGGAGCGGACATGAGCAGGGATCCCGGTGGCGTCGAGCGAGGGGATCAGTATAGGCGCGCCTGCCGAAGAGGGACAAGCTACACGGGCGAGCAAGCCGCACCGGCCTCGCACAGCGGTGCGCAGAAAAATCGGGCGGCGGTGACAAGGTCGATGCGCGCTTCTCGTGGATGTCAGTCCCACGCCCCTACGGCTCACTCATCCCCGCCTCGTCATGTGCTCGCTCCGCCTGCTCTCCGTCGCGTCCGCATTCGCCCGCCATGTTTGCTCTCTCACACTTGCCGTGCTGGTCGTGCTCACAGCCGAGCCGGTGCACGCGCAGTCGTTTGAGGTGCTGGGCGGCTACCGGACGGACGTGCCCGACCCTCCCTTCACCCGGATGCTGGCCGTCGGTGGCTCTGCAAACTCCCTCCGGAGTCCAGGCGGAGCCGGGGACGCCTCCGCCGACGGGAGCGTGGTCTTCGGGGCGATCCAAACCCTGGAGGGTCAACTCCCTGTCGTGCTCGACGGAGACTCTCTGTACGTCGTGGGGCCGAGGTCAACGCAACTCGACTACCCGGGGCGTCTCGGTGACTTCACCACATACGGAGGCCTCTCCAGCGACGGCACGACGCTCATCGGCGTTGAGGTGGGAGAGAGCACGCTCCTGAACTTCGTGCTCTGGAAATGGCGGACCGGCGAGGTGCAGCGCGCCCCCGTCCCCACGGAATACGGTGATACGATCGAGCACGTCATGGTCAGCGCCGACGGGAGCGTCGTCGGCGCGGAGTTCCGGGATAGGGTCACCAACGAACGTGTTGTCGTTCGCCTCGTCGATGGCCTAGTCCAGAGCGTGTTTCGAGACTTCGCCTCGTATGCGATGTCCGACGACGGAGCGACGTTCGTAGGATTCGACAGGCCGGGTTCCGGCGAGAGCCAAGCCGCGCTCGTGTCCGACGCGGGGCGGGTCTTGGCCGGTCCTGAGGGGGCGTCCAGTTCCACGTTCCGAGCGATCAGCAGCGACGGTTCTACGGCGGTCGGCGACGCTTTCTTTATCGACCCGTTCGGAGACCAGGGGCTGATCTGGACGAATGGAGCGACTCAGCTACTGTCCCCTGCGTCGGGCCTCCCGCCGCGACCGGGAAATGCCTCGGTCAATCTGGGGTCCGTTAACACAGCGGGTACCTTGGCCGTGGGCGAACAGGCGACAACCAGCGGGGATTCTCCGGTCCTCTGGCGAAGGGGCCAAGGCCTTGACGTACTCGCGACCGCCCTGGTCAATGACTACGGGCTAGACCTGCTTGGTTTCCAGGACGACCCGGGCGACCGTTCGGATTTCGCGGTTCGCTTCGTCACGGCAGGTGAGGTCGTCTTCGGGACCGGGCGGCTGGAAGGCCAAAACTTCGTTCCCTGGCGCGCGATCCTCACCCCCGTATTCGCCGTCCAGGCCCCCGTCGAGGACGAGATCGTGCCACCCGACGAGACCTACACGATCCGCTTCACCGCGCCGGGCATCGACGCCGTGGATCTCTACCTCGTCGCCAACGCCCAGGATGCCGACGGCACGCGCACGCTTCTCGCGGAGGACGTCCCCACCGCCGACGGCACCTACGAGTGGGAGGTGTCCGAGGACCTGCTCTCGCCCTCGACGTACCTCATCGCCGTGGACGCGAGCAACCCCGCCGAGGAGGTCGTGAGCGAGCGCTTCCGCGTGCGTCCGCCCTACCGTCTCAGCCGAGTCGTAGGAACGCCCGCCAGGCCTGAGTACGAGCTGTTCCGCTTCTCGCGCAACGCCTTCTCCTTCGCCCAAGACGACGCCGTCCTCTGGCCGAGGGCCTATTGGGACCGACTCGAGAACGCCTACGACGACAACGTCTCGGGCTTCGACCCGTTCGTACCACCCATTGGCGAGGTGCGCTACGACGACGAGTACTTCTACGCGCGGACCGCAGCAGCGCATCCGACGTGGGAAACCTTCGTGCGAGCGTTTGGCATTGCGGGGACCTACGCTTCCACAGCGACCGTCGAGTTGTCAGGGCTAACGATCCACCAAGTCAACCCCAACGCGGCCAGCGCGTGGTACGCACTCTCCGGGACGGGCTTGCTGGAAGAAGAGGCAGGCTACAACGGTGCCTGCTACGGATTCGCCCTCGCCGTGCTGGCCGGCTTCGGAAGCCCAGAAGCGTTCATCGCGCGCTGGCTTCCCAACACGGGCCAGCGAACCCTCGCCGATGTGCCCCTCACGGACGAGGTGCGTGACGCCATTCACAGCCTGTGGGTGTACGGAGGGGACCGCCGCGTAGAGCGCAGCGCGATCGCAGACCTCACGACCGATCTCGTCACGCCGCGCGATGTGCTAGCTCAACTCAAGAGGCGGCTCCAGAGCGACGTGCGCGATCTCGACCGCGTCTTGGTGTTCCAGGGGGTGTACCGCGACGCCGATGAGACGACCGGCAGGAGCGCCCACGCCGTCGCCCCTATCGACCTCCTGGACGTGATCGACCTCGGCGGTGGAAGCGAGATCGGCGAGGAGGGAGACGGGCTCTATTGGCTTCCCGTGGTGGACCCGAACTATGACGTCAACGCAGATCCCAACTCCGCCATCGCGTTCGTCGAGATCGATTCGACCGCCTCGACGTGGGGGCACCTCGAGTTGCGTGATGGAGCGCTGTTCGAGACTGAGTGGGGAAGAGGGAACGCCAAGGGACTCTACCTCTCCGGGCTGGCGACCGACGCGCTAGACACAGCGCGGCCACCGTGGCCCGTGGCGTTTGAAGCCGCTGCTGCTGCGCCCGTTACAGCCTCACATCCCGTCCCGGCTTCCCGTCGCGCCGACGAGCTGATCGTTCGCATCGTCGCGGGTGACTCGGGACTGAGCGGACCAACTGGGGAGGTGAGCTACCGCAACGGGACGCTCACGGAGACGCTCCCCGCCAGCGCCGCCCTCTTTCCGATCACGGGACGCCCTGCTCGGCCGTACGCCTACGTGGCGCCGCAAGGGCGCTACACGGTCGATCTCGCACCGGTACCAGCAGGGCGGAGCCGACTGACGGTAGGCGACCGTCGGACGCTCGCCATCGAGCGGCTCGACGGGGGTGCGGCGGGGCCTGCCGACCTCTTCGACGTAGGCGGCGACACGCTGCGCGTGGCGTCTGGGCAGGACGGGCTGTTGCGGTTCGACGCGCGACTCTCCGTCGGGACCGACGCGGGCGCAGTGGTACGGACCTTCGCAGCAGACAGCCTCCAAGCAGCTTCCGGCGTGAGTGTCGGCGTGAGCGCGCTGGCCGACTCGACGGGCTTCCGGCTCGGGAGTGACTCCGAGGTGACCTACGATCTCGCGCTCGGGCAAGCCGGACCCGGCGGTCGGCGCAGCTTCTATCACGCGAACGTGACGCTGCCTGCGGGCGCATCGCATACGGTGCAGCCCGACTGGACCGCTCTGGACAACGCCACGTTGACGGTGGCTGTGGACCTGAACGGCGATGGCAAACCCGACGAGACGTTTGAACTCGTCAACGAAGGCTTCCCCGTAGCGGACGAGGACGAGGCGAGCGCGCTGCCTGACGTGTTCTCGGTCGCGGCGTACCCAAACCCGGCGCGCGGTACGGCGACCATCGACATCGCCTTGCCCGAAGCCGCTGGCGTGCGGGCCGAGGTGTTCGACCTGCTCGGCCGCCGCGTGGCGTTGCTGCACGACGGCCTGCTCGCCGCAGGCACGCATCCGCTCACGCTCGACGCGGCGCGGCTCTCCGCCGGGGTCTACGTCGTGCGCGCCGTGACGCCCGACGCGACGCTCACGAAGCGGCTCACGGTGGTGCGCTGAGACGAACACATCCTGGCGACGAAAAAAA